>JBFGDF010000016.1:0-38558 GCA_041580775.1 Gemmatimonadales bacterium | reverse complement strand
GCCAAGCAGATCCGGGCCGAGGCCGAGGGACGGGACGCGCTCGGCCCCGAGATGCGGCGGTTCATCGAAGAGGCCAAGGCGTCGGGCGTCACCCGCTGCCCCATCCGCGACATCGAGGAGCAGATGGACAAGTGCCCGGTGGACTTCAAGACGGTGACACCGGAGGAAGCGAAGGCGGCGGTGGAGCGGATGCTGACCGACCGCGGGCACGGGGAGACGTAGCCGCGTGACGTCGCTCGCCGTCCTGGGAGAGCCCCGCGCCGACGCGGCGACCGCCGGCGACCACGTGCCGCACGTGGTCGCCTGGAACCTCACCCGCCGCTGCAATCTCGAGTGCGCCCACTGCTACATCGCCGCCGGCCCCAAGGAAACGGCGGCGGACGAGCTGTCCACTGCGGAACTCCTTCGCATCACCGACGAGATCCTTGCTGTCAACCCGGCGCCGCTGTTCATCCTGTCTGGTGGGGAGCCGCTCCTGCGCGACGACCTGGAAGCCCTGGCCGCGCATGCCACCGGGCGCGGGGCGACGGTGGTGGTGGGCACCAACGGCACGCTGCTCACCGACGCGCGCATCGGCCGGCTCCAGGACGCGGGGGTCACCGGCGTCGCAGTGAGCGTCGAATCGCTGCGCCCCGCGTACCACGATCGGTTCCGGCACGGACACGGCTCCCTCGACGCGACGCTCGCGGCGGTGGAACGCCTTGGCCGGCTGCAGCTGGATTTCGTGGTGCAGACCACGCTCACTCGCGGGAACCGCGCGGAGCTGCGCGCCCTGGTCACGTGGGCGGCCGAGCGGGGCGCCGTCGCGTTCAACGCTTACTTCCTGGTGGCGGCGGGCCGCGGCGCGCGACTGACCGATCTGACGCCGGCCGAGTATGAAGACGCCCTCGCGGAGCTGGTAGACCTACACGTCGAGCACCTGGGCCGCCTGATGGTGCGCGCCAAGTGCGCGCCGCAATTCATGCGGCTGGTCCATCAGCGTGCGCCAAGCTCGCCCATTCTCCACTATCGCACCCGTTGTCCCTGCGGCTCGCAGTACTGCCGCGTGACGCCCGACGGCAAGCTCACCGCATGCCCGTACCTCCCGGAGCCGGCTGGCGATCTGCGTGCGCAGTCGTTCGCCGACGTGTGGCACAACGCCCCACTGTTCGCGTCCCTGCGCGGCGGAACGCTGGGCGGGAAGTGCGGCCGCTGCGAGTATCGCCAGCTCTGCGGCGGGTGCCGGGCCCGCGCGTTCGGCACGGCGGGTGATTACCTGGCCGAAGACCCGTCCTGCACGTACGAGCCCGACGGCGTGCGGGAACCGATCGGCGCCGTGCGTGCCGTCACGTACGGCGCCCCGGCGGAAGCCACGATGGCGTGGAGCGACGAGGCACGGGCCCGAGTCGCGCGCATTCCGTCCTTCGTGCGCGGCGTCGTGATGCAGCGGGTGGAGGAATACGCGCGCCGCGAGGGCCATCGCGAAGTGACGCTCGAGCTGCTGGCCGAGGTGCGGAGCGCCATGCCCGTGGACTTCTCCAAGCGTCTCCCGTTCTTCCTGCGCCATGAACACTGAGCTGCTCGCCGTCGTCCAGGCGGTCGCCGACACGACCGGCGCGTACGGACGGTTTCCCGGGATCGGCGCGCGGGCCGCCGTGTGGATCGCCGCGCAGGTGCACCTGATGTTCGCGGCGTTCGTGCTGGGCGTGCCGATGTTCGCGGTGATCACCGAGCTGATCGGGATCGTCGCCAAGGACGAGAAATACGACAAACTGTCCAAGGAGTTCACACGGCTGCTGGTCTTTGCCTATAGCGCCACGGCGCTGTGGGGTGCGGTGCTGGTCTTCTTCCTCACGACGCTGTACCCGCGGTTCTGGGGCCATATGGCGCAGATCTTCGGGCTGTCGATGTGGATCTACGTGGGGCTGTTCTTCGTCGAGTCGTTCACGCTCTACCTCTACTACTACGGCTGGGACCGCTGGAAGGCCGGCGGCGCCAAATGGGGGCACTGGGGCCTTGGCCTGCTGCTCAACGTCTGGGGCACGGCGGTGATGTTCATCGCCAACGGCTGGCTCACGTACATGATGTCGCCGCCGTCGGGGATGACGGCCGAGACGCTCCCGGCCGAGGTCGGTACGTGGAACGCCATCGCCAACGCGACGTGGATGCCGATCAACATCCATCGGTTGATCGCGAACGCCGTGTTCGGCGGATCCATCGTGGCGGCGTACGCGGCGTACCGCTTCCTGGCCGCGCGCACCGACGACGAACGGGCGCACTACGACTGGATGGGGTACGTCGGGAATTTCATCGCGATCTCGACCTTCATCGTGCTCCCGTTCGCCGGCTACTGGCTGGGCCGCGAGATCTACGAGTACAACCAGCAGATGGGCATTACCATGATGGGCGGCTTCATGAGCTGGCTGTGGATCGTGCAGGCCGTGCTCATCGGGGTGCTGTTCCTCGCCGCCAACTACTACCTGTGGATCGGGATGGGCCGTATCCCCGGCGCCGAGCGGTTCATGCCGTATACCAAGTGGATGCTCCTGCTGCTGGTGATCTGCTGGATCGTGTGGGCGACGCCGCACACCATGATCGCGAGCCGCGAGGAACTGGCCGCGATGGGCGGCTCCCATCACCCGTTCCTCAACGTGCTCGGCGTGATGAGTGCCAAGAACACCGCGGTGAATCTCATGATCCTCACCACGTTCCTCTCGTTCCTGATGTACCGGCGGGCCAACAAGCGGCCCACGGTGCCGTGGGCGCGGAGCGGGACGATCGTGCAGGCGGCGATGTTCGCGCTCGCCGCGGCCGTGGTGCTGTTCTACGGCGTGTACGGGTACTTCGTCGAGGCGATCGTCCGGATCGGGTTCAGCGTGTACCAGGTGGCGGCGGTGCTGGCCTGCATCATCAGCGTCACGGCGATCGACATCGCGCTGGGGCGACGGGCGGAGTCGCGCGGGGCGATCCGCTGGGGCCAGATGCCGGAACGGTCCCAGTACGCACTGTTCGTGCTCGCGGTGACGTTCACCTGGCTCATGGGCCTGATGGGATTCGCCCGAAGCGGCATCCGACAGCACTGGCACGTGTGGGAGGTCCTGCGGGACACGAGTGTGGACGCGGCGACCCCGGCCCTGGGCTACGCGGCGAACATCATCAGCGTCTGCGTCCTGGTCTTCCTGAGCCTCGTGGCGTTCATCTTCTGGCTCGGCGGGCTGGCGGAACGGGTGGTCGCCAAGCCGCGGCCGGCGGCGGGAGGCTGACGCGACCATGTGGCGCACGAACCTCAAGATTCTCGGCATCGCGCTGGTCGTGGTGGGATTCTACACCACGGTGGCCCACATCATCCCGCAGCTCCAGTCCGAGGTGCCGGAAACGCTCGATCTGAGTGGTGACATGAGCGCGGATGCGCTCGTGGCCGCGGGTGAGCGGATCTACAATGGCGCCGGCGGCTGCACGGCCTGCCACGGGCTCGGGACCCGCGCCCCCAACCTGCTCACGGATCACGCCGGCGAAGGTGCGATCGGCGCACGCTGCGGCGCGCGGGAGGCCGGCAAGGACTGCAAGGCGTACCTGTGGGAATCGCTCACCGAGCCCGGCACGTATCTCGTGAGCGGGTTCGACAACATCATGCCCGACATGCGGCGACAGCTGCCGGAGGACCAGGTCTGGGCCGTGCTGGCGTTCCTCCAGGCGCAGGGGGGCGAGGTCACGGTCACGGCGACGGACTTGCCGTCGGCGACCGCCGCCGGCCCCCCGGTGGCCGCCGGGCCGGCGCGGTCCACCACCACCGACCCGCGCCAACTGCTCCGGGAGAATGCCTGTCTGGGCTGCCACGCGATCGACGGCGCGGGGCCGCCCATCGGGCCGTCGTTCGATGGGATGGGCGCACGCCTGTCCGCCGACCGGATCCGGCGCGGCATCCTGGAGCCCGACGCCGAGGTGGCGAAGGGCTACGAGCAGTTCGCCGGCACGATGCCCAAGACCTTCGGCCAGCAACTCACGGCGCAGCAGCTCGAAGCGGTCGTCCAGTTCCTGGCAGCGCGCCGATGAACCGGCTCCGCGACGCGATGCGCCATCCGTTCTGGCAGGCCGTGCTCCTGCTCGTCGCGGCCTGGCTCGTGTTCCGCTTCGGGATCGCGTATGTGCCGCCACTGTTCGGGATCCGCAGCGCACCCGTGCCGCAGAGCGTGATGCTCCAGTACATGCTCACGGCGCTCGTGGGTGTGCTGCTCTACGTGAGTGACAACGAAGCGCGGTGGCGGCGGTTCAAGGAGCCGATCACGGCGACACTGGTGGATGCCGACAAGCGCTGGCTGCGGGCGGCGCTGCTCGTGCTCGTCCCGGCGCTGGTGGGCTTCATGACGTACCGGCAGGCGCGTCCGTCGGTCTCGGCGCCACTCCAACTCCGCTCCATTCACCCGGCGCCGCCGGGCGAGATCACGTTCCGCGGCCAGTCCCTGCGGCTCACCGGGCTCGAGAACCCCCTCAGGAGCCGCGGCGCGCTCGACGAGCACGTACGGGAGGGGCGCCGCGTCTACTATCAGAGCTGCCTGCCGTGCCACGGTGACCGGCTCGATGGCGAGGGGCACTTTGGACACGGGTTCAGTCCCACACCGCTGTCGTTCAGCGATCCAGGGACGATCGCGCAGCTCACCGAGAGCTTCGTCTTCTGGCGCATCGCCAAGGGTGGGCCCGGCCTCCCACGGGAGGGTGCTCCGTGGAATTCGGCGATGCCGGCGTGGGAGCACTTTCTCACCGCCGACGAGATCTGGGCCGTGACGATCTTCCTCTACGAGCAGTCGGGCTGGCAGCCACGGCGATGGGAAGCGGGCGGGGAAGGGGAGGGTGGGCATGAATAGGGGGAGCGCGCTGCGAGGGACACGGTTCGGTCGCCTCGCGTGGCGCCGTGGCGGCGTGATGCTGCTCGTGCTTGCCGGAAGCGCCATGCTTCCCACTCCCGAACGCCTCGCGGCGCAGGACCTCACGCGCGGCAAGGCCGTCTACGACCGGTGGTGCGCCGGCTGTCACGGCGAGACGGGTGCCGGAGACGGCGAGGCGATGACGTACATGCTGCCCCGACCACGCGACTTCACGCGTGCCGTCTACCAGGTGCGCACGACCGCCACGGGCGGGCTCCCGACCGACGCCGACTTGATGCGCGTCGTGGACGAGGGCATGCCGGGGACCACCATGCCCGGTTGGCGGACACGGCTCTCGGAGCCGGAGCGGCGCGACGTCGTCGCGTACATCAAGTCGTTCTCGCGGTTCTTCGAGGGCGAAACCCCGACGCCGCTCGAGTTCGGGAAGGCGCCGCGCGTGACCGCCGAGGGGTTGGCCGAGGGTGAGCGGTGGTATCGCGAGCTGGAGTGCTTCAAGTGCCACGGCGACGCCGGGCGCGGGGACGGCTCGTCGGCGCCGACCCTGACCGACGACTGGGATCAGCCCATTCGGGCCGCGGACCTGACGCGCGCCTGGAACTTCAACGGCGGCGCGTCGGTGGAGCAGGTCTACCGGCGCCTGCAGACGGGTCTGGACGGCACCCCGATGCCGTCGTTCAGCGACGCCGTGGAGGGCGAGATCCTCACCGCGGAGCAGCTGTGGCGCGTGGCCCAGTGGGTGCACAGTCTCTCGCCCGAGCGACCCGCGGTGCGGGAAGTGATCCGGGCCCCACGGCTCGAGGGCGCGATCCCCGCTGGTCCCGGGGATTCTGCGTGGGCGGCCATTCCGCCGGCGTGGGTACCGCTGGTGGGGCAGATCGTGATCAAGCCGCGCTGGTTTGCCCCGCGCGTGGATGGACTGTGGGTGCGGGCGGCGCACGACGGGCAGACACTCGCCGTGCTGATCGCCTGGAGCGACCCCTCGCGCAGTCCCGACGCCGCGTGGCAGGAGTGGATCGAGCGGGTGGCGGGCGCGCTGACGGACGCCGACGGCCCCGTGCCGACGACGCAGGGGCCGGACCGGTTGCACGTACAGTTTCCGCTCCGGCCGCCCGAGGGGCTGGAGCGTCCCTATTTCCTGGGTGGCGATCCGCGCCGGCCCACGTACCAGTGGCAATGGACCAGCGTGCCGGATGCGGTGCAGGAAGGCCGCGGGACCGGCCTCGGGGCCTTCACGGCCGTTCCCACTACGGCGGTGCGGCATGCCGCGGAGTTCGGCGACGGCGAGTGGCGCGTGCAGTTCACGCGCTCGCTGCTCACCGCGGATACGGCCGCGGCCCCGGCCTTCCCGGTCGGGGAGGCCGTGCCGATGGCGTTCTACGCCGCTGACGGCAGTGACGGAGAGGATGAGCGGCGCGGGGCCGTGAGCGCGTGGTATGCGATCTACCTGGACGTGCCGACGCCCCCGCGAGTGTACGTGGCTCCCGTGCTCGCGGTGCTGGTGACTGCGGGGCTCGGGGGCCTGGTCGTCGTGCGCGCCCAGCGGCGCGCGCGGTCAACGTGACGCACAACGATGCGACTGGAGGAATGATGCGCGCAGCATGGCTGGTAATCGGAACGATGACGGCGGTCGGGTGCGGTGGCGGCGGGGAGCAGGCGGCCTCCGGCGGCGGCGAGTCGGCCACGCAGGCAACGCTGGCCCCGTTGGGCACGGGAACGATCAGCGGGATGGTGATGTTCACTGGCACCGCGCCGGCCAATCCCGCGATCGACATGCGGGAAGAGCCGCACTGTGCCGCGATGTACGGCGGCCAGCCCACCGATCCGGTGGTGGTGGTGAAGGACGGCCACCTGGCGAACGTGTTCGTGCGGGTCACCGGCGGTCTGCCGGCGGGTCCCTATCCCAGGCCGGCGGCGGCCCCCAAGGTCGATCAGGTGGGCTGTCTCTATCACCCGCGCGTGCTCGGTGTCATGACGGGGCAAGCGCTCACGATCGCGAACAGCGACTCCCTGCTGCACAACATCAAGGCGGTGCCGACCACGAACCGCGGGTTCAACGTAAGCCAGCCACGCGCGGGCATGACGCGTGAGCACGTGTTCAACCAGGCGGAGATCATGGTGCCGCTCGAGTGCAACGTGCACGGCTGGATGAAGGCGTACGTCGGCGTCGTGGATCACCCCTACTTCGCGGTGTCCAGCGAGAGTGGCACCTTCTCCATCGGCGGGCTGCCGCCGGGGACGTACCAGCTCGAGGCGTGGCACGAGAGGTTCGGCACGAAGACGGGAGAGGTGACCATCGGGGCGGACGGGAAGGGCACCGTGTCGTTCACCTACGCCGCCACTTCCTGAGGAGGCTGGATGCAGTGGATCCTGCCGGACGGCGCCTCGACGTTCGCCGGGGACATCGACTTCCTCTACTACGTGATCCTCGTGATTACGGGAATCGCGTTCCTGGTGGTCGAGCTGGGCCTGCTCTGGTTTGCGGTCAAGTACCGGGCCCGCCCGGGGCGCCGCGCGACGTATACGCACGGGAGCCTTCGGGCCGAGATCGTGTGGACGGCGATTCCGGCCGTGTCGGTCGTCGTCCTCGGGCTCATGAGCGGTGGCGTCTGGAACCACGTGAAAGGACGGGACAGCGTGCCGGCCGAGGCGCTGCCGTACCGGGTGCTGGCGCGCCAGTTCGAGTGGCACGTCACGCACCCGGGCCCGGACGGGCAGCTGGACACGCCAGACGACTTCACGATCCGGAACCAGCTCCACATGCCGGTCGATCGTCCGATCGTGGTGCACCTCGCGGCCGAGGACGTTATTCACTCGTTCTTCGTGCCCGCGTTTCGCGTGAAGCAGGATGCCGTGCCCGGCATGGAGATTCCGGTCTGGTTCGAGGCGACCAAGGCGGGGCGGTTCGAATTGGCGTGCGCCGAGCTGTGCGGGTTGGGCCACTACCGGATGGGCGCCGAAGTGATGGTCCATGCGGCGGACGAGTTTGCATCGTGGACGGCGGCGCAGGCAGCCGCGCGCACTCAGTAGCCATGAGGGGAAGCCGATGACGACCGTCGCACACCCGTCGGAGCACGCGACCCACGCTGGGCACGAGCTGCCGTTCATTCGGAAGTACATCTTCTCGACCGATCACAAGATCATCGGGATCCAGTTCCTGCTCATGAGTCTGGTGTTCCTGTTCGTGGGGGGGCTGCTGGCGATGCTGATCCGGTGGCAGCAGGCGTATCCGGGGGCGGCCATCCCCGGCGCGGCGGTGCTGCCGGAGACAATGGCGCCAGGGGGGATCCTGCTGCCGGAGTTCTACAACTCGCTGGTCACGATGCACGGCACGTTCATGATCTTCTTCGCGATCATGCCACTGCTCGTGGGCGTGTTCGGCAACTACCTGATTCCGCTCAAGATCGGGGCGCCCGACATGGCGTTCCCGCGGATCAACATGTGGTCGTTCTGGATCGCCGTCCCGGCGGGCATCCTGATGCTGGCCGGGTTCTTCGTGGAAGGGGGGCACGCGGCGGCCGGCTGGACGTCGTACGCGCCACTGAGCGCCAACCCCGAGTTTTCCGGCGTGTACGCCGGCCAGAAGCTCTGGCTTCTGAGCATCGCGATCCTGGGTCTCTCGTCCATCCTCGGCGCCACCAACTACATCACGACCGTGGTGAACATGCGGGCGCCGGGCATGACCTGGTTCCGCCTCCCGCTGTCCATCTGGGCGCTGTTCATCACGGCCATCCTGGTCTTGCTCGCCATCCCGATTCTCTCGGGTGCGGCGATCATGCTGTTCTTCGACCAGACGATCGGCACGCACTTCTTCGCGCCGGCAGGCGGCGGGCAGCCGCTCCTCTGGCAGCACCTGTTCTGGTACTTCGGCCACCCGGAGGTCTACATCCTGATCCTGCCGGCCATGGGCATGGTGTCCGACATCATCGCCAACGGGTCGCGCAAGCCGATTTTCGGGTACCACTCCATGGTGTACGCGATCATCGCGATCGCCTTCCTGGGGTGGGTCGTGTGGGGGCACCACATGTTCCAGAGCGGGATGAACCCGACGCTGGGCATGGGGTTCATGATCTCGACCCTGCTCATCGCGGTGCCGTCGGCCATCAAGACGTTCAACTGGATGGGCACCATGTGGCAGGGCAGTATCCGGTTCCACGTGCCCATGCTCCATGCCATCTCGTTCGTGGCGATGTTCGTGATCGGCGGGTTGAGCGGCGTGTTCATGGCCTCGACGCCGGTGGACATCTACATCCACGACACGTACTTCATCGTCGCTCACATCCACTACGTGCTGTTCGGCGGCAGCCTGTTTGCGCTGTTTGCGGCGATCACGTTCTGGTATCCCAAGATGTTCGGACGGATGATGAGCCCGTTCTGGGGCAAGGTGCACTGGCTGCTCACGTTCGTGTTCTTCAACCTCACGTTCTTCCCGATGCACAGCCTCGGCGTCTATGGGCACATGCGGCGGATCTACGATCCCACGCAGTACGAGTTCCTGCAGCCGCTCATGGGACTCAACAAGTTCATCACCGTGAGTGCGCTGCTGCTGTTCGCGAGCCAGGCCATCTTCGTCGTGAACTTCATCAGCAGCTGGTTCCGGGGTGCCAAGGCGCCCGATAATCCGTGGGAGGACAACGGCCTGGAGTGGACCGTGGCGTCGCCGCCGCCGCATGGGAACTTCGCGGGCGTCCCGACGGTGCATCACGGCCCGTACGAATTCAGCGCCCCGGGGGTGGCCGAGGATTACCTGCCGCAGTCCAGTCCAGCCCGCACCGCGGTGCCGCGCACCGAGGGACGGAGGGCCGAGCCATGACGCACGCGCACGTGATGCGGTCCCCGGCGCAGCGAGAGCTCGGGGCCGGCGTCTACAACGAGAAGCTCGGCATCTGGGTGTTCCTGGGCTCGGAGGTGATGTTCTTCACCGCGCTGATCGGGGCGTACATCATTCTGCGGTTCGCCAACCCCGGTGCCTTCGCCCAGCCGGGAGAGTTGCTCAACGTCCCGGTGACGGCCGTGAACACCTTCTTGCTGATCTGCTCGAGCGTCACGATGGTGAAGGCGTTTGCCGCGGCGAACATGGGGAATCTGAAGCAGATGAAGCTGTACCTGCTCGCGACCACCCTGATCGGTGCGGCGTTCGTGGGGGTCCAGATCTACGAATACACGCACCTGATCCACGCGGGCTTCCTGCCGAGCGGGATACGCGAGGGCAGCGAGCTGGCGGAACTGGCGTTGGCGGGCGAGCTGGGGCTGGGGCGCCCCGATCCGGCGATCGCGGGCATTTACGGCTCGACGTTCTACACCATGACGGGGTTCCACGGGTTTCACGTGACGTGCGGCGTCGTCTGCATGGCGTACGTCACGGCGAAGGCGTATCGGGGCAAGTACACGCAGGCGGACCATCGGGGCATCGAGGTCGTCGGCCTGTACTGGCACTTCGTGGACCTGGTCTGGATCATCCTGTTCACGATCGTCTACCTGATCTGAGCCGGGGAGAGCCGATGACGGACGTGCAACAACCTGCCGGTGCGGAGGAGCACCCCATCGCGCACCCCAACTACTGGGTCGTGTGGGCGGCACTCGCCGCGCTCACGTTGGTGGAGCTGGGAGTGGCGTTCCTGCCGTGGTCGCGGCAGGTGATCGTGTTGCTGCTGATCGGGCTCGCGGTGTGGAAAGCGGTACTGGTGGCACTGTACTTCATGCATCTCCGGTTTGAGAAGAACCGGATGCGGATCTTCGCGCTCGCGCCGCTTCCGCTCACGGTCATCATCGTGATCGCGGTGCTCACGGAGTTCGTGTGGTAGCCGCGCGGCGCCGGGGGAGACAGCGATGATCACGTTCCACCGCGTGCTCATCGCGACGGCGATTCTGTTCTGCCTGGGCTTTGCCGGGTGGATGGGCACCGCGTACCGGGCCCACGGCGGCACCGCGCAGCTGGTGCTCGGGATCGCGTTTGCCGCCGCCGGGCTCGGTCTGGGCTACTACCTGTTGAATCTCGAGCGGTTTCTGCGGCGATGAACGACGCCCTGTCGATGAGCATGTTCTGGGTGGGGGCGCTGTTCGCGTTCACGCCGATCGTGGTCGGTGGGATCGTGATCGGGGTGTGGTGGTGGACCAAGCGCCGCGGCGTGGGCCGTGGGGAGTTGTTCGCTCCCGGGGATCAGGCGGCGCCCGAGGCGCCGGCGTCAGGCACGGCGCCGGTGGAGGGCTAGCACGAGGGCGAGCATGGCGAGGCCGGCGGCGGCGCCGGCGAGGGCCGTCGCCCCCCAGGTCGAGACTGTCGTCGTGCCACGCACGCCCAGGATGAGGGGCGCGCCCTCGCCGCCGCGGCGCCAGGCGACGGTGGAGCCGTCGAGCCGCGTGAGCTCGAGCAGGAACACGAGGTCGGCGCGGCGCACGTCCGCGGCCAGACGCGCGAACACGGCGAACTCGCGGAATCCGCCGGTGGGAAGCTCGCCGCCGGCCCAGTCGACGGCCTGCGGCGTCGAGTCAGTGGCCGGGACGAGGCGACCGGCCCACGCGGCCGGGGCGTCCACGCCGAGCACGGCGACCGCTTCGGGAACGACGAGGCGGACCCGCACGACGGGGGACGGGGCCGCGTTCGCCACCCGGAGCGCGAGCCGCTCGAACGCCCCGGGCTCCAGCGTGGGTGGGGTGAGCGCCACCTGCGCCTGGACGGAGAGCGGCAGGACCAGGGCGAGCATCAGGAGGCCGTAGGCCAAGCAGCGCATGCAATCTCCTTCGAACGGGAGCGACTCACGATGACGAGTGTCGAGACCCGCGCACCGGCGCGACGGATCGAGATGACCGATGGGACCGCGCGTCTCGTCGAGGACGGTGCGGTCACCCGGGAGTTCGAGGTCCGCGACCTGCCCGAGAAGTTCGTGCAGTGGCAACTGGAGTACAAGCGGCGGATCTACGACGCCATCGAGCGCGACGAATACGTCGCGTTCAACGCCGGGCACCTGCCGGTGGTTGGCACGTGGAACGACGACGCGCTGGTCCCCAACCTCGCCAACAAGGGGGTCGGGTTCACGCCCAGGGACGAGCACATCGAGCACTACCTGTCGCTCGTGGAGGGGGCGGTGGAGCAGATCCAGGCACTCCCCCCGCACGCCGTGGACGAGACGCGCGCGCTCCGGATCCGGACCGCCCGGGAACTCTATTCGCATCCCGAGCACGTCGATTGGCGGCGGCTCGGACTGCTCGAGATCTTCGAGGGTGAGACGTACCGCAATCTGGCCCGCCGCCCGATGGCCTCCGTGCTGTGGACGGGCAACTCGCCGGTATTCGTGAGCTTCCAGGTGGATTGTGTGGTGGAAATCATCACGACGGACGACCCGCGCTACCGCTTCTCCTGGGCCATGCGGCGGCTGTTCGAGTACGAGCCGTTTCACGTGGTGCAGACGATCTTCCCCTACGCCTACTGTTTCTGGGTGACCGGCTGGCACGACAAGACGCCCAAGCGTCGCTACAAGTGACGGGACGGGCGATGCGCGAAGTGGACACCGGGACGCTCGAGGCCCTGCTCGCCGACCTCGCGGCGCGCAGTGCTGGTGCAGGCACGGTGTACCTGGTGGGCGCTACCTCGCAGTTGCGCGAGGGATGGTGCGGCCGCGTGCCGCAGGTCGAGCTGGCCGCGGCAGCTGCTCCCGACGCAGACCGGCTCGCGTCGGCGGCACGCGACGCGGCGGCCGCAGCGGGCGTGGAGCTGGTGTGGGAGTCGCCGGCCGACGTGATCCCGCTCCCGGACGGCTGGGAGACGCGTGTGCGTTTGACTGACCTGGAGTGGCCCACCGGCGATGGGACGTTCACGGTGGCGCATTTCGACCCCTACAGCGTGGCCTTGCGGCTCATCACGCGGGGTGACGCGTCGGACTACGCGGTCACCCTGCGCTACCTGGAGCACGGCTGGCTGACGCTGGAGCGGCTGGACGCGGTGGTGGCGGAGGTGTTGCCACGCTTTACCGGCGCGGCGATCGGGCAGGATCCCGCCGAGTTTCGACGGAAATACAAAGGGCTGCGGCAGATGTGGCGGGCGGGGGCGGTAATCGGCCCCTGAACCGCAGTCGTGCCACGGCCGTCCCCCCGTCCGCCCTACCGCCCTACCGCCCTTCCGTCGTACCGTCTTTCGGCCCGTCCGCCACGTACGCCTCCATCGCGAAGTACTCGGGCAGGCCCAGGCGGTCGGCCCTGGCGGCGGTTTCGATGTTGCGAGCCTCGACGCGCTGCCAGAACTCGCGGTCGTCGTGCGCCCCGGGGAAGGGTGCCGTGTCTTTCTGCGATTGGTGCTTGAAGATGGCGAGGATCTTGGCGCGCAGCTCCTCGTGGGAGAGCGGCACGAGCACGTCTGCCTCGGTGATCGGCCATTCCTGCCAGGCACCACGGTAGTACCATACTTCCGGGTGGAGCGCCGCCTGCGTGAGCGCCCGCTCGACGGCGAGCTTGCAGAGCCGATGGGTGCCGTGCGGGTCGGAGAGGTCGCCCGCGACAAACACGAAGTCGGGGCGGAGCTCTGCGAGCAGAGCGCGCACAAGGGCCACGTCCTCGTCTCCGATCGGGTGTTTACGCACCTCGCCCGTGCGGTAGAACGGCAGGTTCAGGAACCGTGCACAATTCGCCGTGAGACCCACGGCCTCGAGGGCGGCGATTGCCTCGGATTCGCGGATGACCCGCTTGACCTCCTGGACCACGGGCATGTCCACTTCGCCCGGCCGCTTGCGGGCAAAGCTCTCCTCGACCGTCGAGCGTACCCGTGCTACCCAGGCCGGGTCGAAGCCAAGCGGCGCGGCGGCGCGCGCGACGAAGTCGAGGTGTCGGCGCACATCGTGGTCGAACACGGCGATGTTGCCGCTCGTCATGTAGGCGACGGTGATCGTGTTGCCGTTCTCGTGCAGCTTCCGCAGGATCCCTCCCATGGAGATCACGTCGTCGTCGGGATGCGGCGCGAAGACGAGCACGCGCCGCTCCTTTGGGAGCCGGGCTCGGCCCCGGACCTTGTCGCGGAGGCGGGTGAAGACGTCGCCATTGATCACGCCCGGCGCACCGTACCGCGCCAGGAGCGCGCTCAGGTGGTGTTCGGCGTAGTCCCGCGCGCTCAGCTTGAGGATCGCCTTGCCGGTCTGCTCGGCGAGCCAGACCACCGCCCGGTCGGTCATCCGGGGTGTCCACGTGACCGGGGCGAGCAGCCAGGGGGTGGCGATCCGCGTGAGGTCCGCGGCGGCGGCGAGGTCGAGGTAGACGATGGCGTTGGGGTGCCGCTGCAGGAAGGTCGCCGCGACCTCGGAGTCCACGTCCCCCTCCACGGCACGCCGGATGATGGCCGCCTTGTGTTCGCCCGTGGCGATGAGCGCGACCTCCCGCGCTTCCAGGATCGTGGCGACGCCCGTGGTGATCGCTTCGCGGGGCACGTTGTCCTCGCCGAAGAAGTCCGCGGCCGCGTCCTTCCGCGTGATCGTGTCGAGCGTCACCAGCCGCGTGCGGGACTCCGGCGACGATCCCGGCTCGTTGAAGCCGATGTGCCCGCTCTTGCCGATGCCGAGAATCTGAAAGTCGATGCCGCCGACGTCCCGGATGGCGCGCTCGTACGCCGCGCAGTGCTCGGCCAGCTGGTCCCGCGGGACGCTCCCGTCGGGGATGTGCACGTTGGAGAGCGGAATGTTGATGTGCGCGAACAGGTTTTCGTGCATGTAGCGCCGATAGCTCTGCATGCTGCCGGGTGCCATCGGGTAGTACTCGTCCAAGTTGAACGTGACGACGCGCGAGAAGTCGACGTCGCCGGCCGCGTGGCGACGGATCAGCTCCCGGTAGATGCCGAGCGGCGTGCTGCCGGTGGCGAGGCCGAGCACGCAGCGTCCGCGCTCCGCGACCGCCCGCGCGATCGTCGCGACGATCCGCTCGGCGAGGAGGCGGGCCAGGTCGTCATGATCCAGCACGATCTCGGTGCGCAACCGCTCGCGGTCCCTGACGTCCGCAATCTCCATGCTCCCTCCCCCTCCCTCGGTGGGTCCGGTGCCTGGGGCGTCAGGCGCGGCGCATCTGCCGCGCCACGGCGCCCGGCGCCAGGCGCTGCAGCCAGTAAAAGGGTCGCGCCCGGCCCGGGCGCAGCTCCGTACGGTCGTTGGCCATGCCGTCGAGCGTGAACGTCGCCACTTCCTCGGGCGTCAGCTGGCCCCGCCAGCGCCCGCGCGTCATGTCGGTGTCAACCAGTGGCGGCATCAGCTCAAACACCCGGATCTGGCTGCCCGCGTTCTCCAGCTGGAACCGGAGTGCCTGGGTGAACGAGCGGACGCCGGCCTTGGTGGCGCAGTAGACGGGGGAGCTTGCCTTGGGCGCAAGCGCCAGGACCGATGACACGTTGACGATAGCCGCTTCCGGCGCCGCGCGCAGCGCGGGCAGCGCGAGGGCGGTGAGTTGGATGAGTCCGGTGAGGTTCGTGGCGATCTCCTGGCCGGCGAGGCGCACCACCTCGGTGGCCGGCGCCTCCAGCAGCCGCAGCGGATACTGGAGCGCGGCGTTGTTGACGAGGATCGACAGCCCGCCGAGCCGCTCGGTCACGACCCGGACGAGCCGCGCGAGCTCGTCGGGTCGTGCGACGTCCGCCTGCACGGTCACCAGCTCCGGCGCCGCATCGCGGGCGGCGGCAATCCGCTCGGCGGAGCGCGAGCAGACGGCGACGCGATTGCCGCGCGCGAGGAACGCCCGGGCGAGCGCGAGGCCGATCCCGGCGGTGCCGCCGGTCACCAGGACACGATGTCCGGAGAGGGTCAGGCGTGGCTTCACTCAAGGGCCTCCGCGGAATCGCAGGTGAGCGCGGCACCCGACCGCGTATGCTTCGCGCACGAGGGCCGTCAGATCGCCGTCGAACGCATCGGCGGAGGTGACGCACACGTGGTGGACATGGTAGCGCGGCGGGATGAACTCGATGCGCCGCACGCGCGGTCCCGGCCGCCGGTGCGTGAGGAGGAACCTGACATCGAGCCCGTCGTGCCGGGGGGTACACCCCGCAAACCGGATAGCCACCTGAAAGACGATGCGCGTCTGCTGCGCGTACACCGTGACCGGCCCGCAGCGCCGCACGAGGCGGCGGAATCGGTCGAACAGCCGCCGCACCGCGGGATCGCGGCCGGTGAAGTGGTCGGCGAGCCGGAACGTCCCGCACGAATGCCAGAGGTTGCGCGTGACGAACCCGTGTCCGCAGCGCGGGCAGGTCCATAGCCACGGATCGGTGCGCGGATGCGTGCGGCGCTTGACGCTCACGGGGGGCGCTATGCTGCGGCCGGCTCCTCGGCTGCCGGCGCGCCGCCGCCCCGGAGCATGCGCCAGGCGGTCGCCACGGCGAGGCCGAACCAGAGCAGGTCCCACGGGCCAAATTGTGCGCGGAACAGCGCGAACGAGGTCATCCCACCGAGCAGACGGTCCGCGTATGCCGTGGCGATGCGCTCGCGGCCCTCCGGACCCGCCTCGGACGCGTGGGTCGCGGCGGCCGTCTGCATGTCGAGCCACAGGGCGTCGGGGAGCGTGTCGTCGTTCCCGAGTTCGTCGAGCCGGGCCTGGACGTGCTCGGGCCACGCCTCGGTGGAATGCAGGTCGAACATCGCTGCCTGCAGCATCAGCTCGTCATCCCCCTGGACCTCGCGGGCGACGGCACGCGGGCTCGTCGTGACCGACGCGATGATTGCCTTGCCGGCGAGGAGACCCAGGGTGGCGATGGCCGCGGCCAGGAGCGCGGGCAGGTGCCCCCGGGCCGCCGTGGTCCGGGCCATGACGATCCCGACGAGCCCGCCGACGGCCCACGCGACAAAGCCCACCTCGTATTTCGTGAGGACGACGATCAGCGCCCACAGCGCACCCGCGGCGATGGCCGCCGCGAGCCCGGCGAACACCGCGCGGTGGATGGCGTCGTCGTCGCCGGAGGTCTGGGGGGATGGGGCGTCGGCGGGTGGGGGCTGGGGGTCGAGCACGTCGTCGGTCATGAAGGCTCCGCCGGTGCGAGTTCCGTCAAAGCTTCACTGATCGTCAGGCGGCGCAAGAGCAGGCGCCGGTCGGCGGGCCATGAGCCACGCGAGCGCGAGCGCGTCGTACGCGGCATGGGCGACTGCCGCAACCAGGAGATCGCCGGTGGCAATCACGACCCACGCCAGGTAGGCGCCGACGACGGTCGCGTACAGCGCGTAGCGGCGCGTGATGGCGTGGCCGAGTCCGAACAGGAGCGCGGTGCCCAGGAAGGCGGCCGCCGGCCCGAACGCGCGGTGGAGACCGTTCAGCAGCACGCCGCGAAACAGCGCTTCCTCGCCCACCCCGGCCAGGAGGGAGATGACGAGGATGTCCGCGGGCCGGGCCTGGGCGAAGAGCACGGTGACGACCTGATCCACGTCCTCCCGCAGGCGCGCCAGCGGGCCGGCGGAGGCGCGCATGGTGGCCGCGAGACCCAGTATCAGCGGGAGCGTCGCCGCGAGGCCGAGCAGGACCCCGTGCATCGTGAACCGGACGCTCGCCAGCGACCACACGCCCAGGACGCGATCGAGCAGCAGGGCCAGGAGGAGCAAGCCGCCCTCGAACGCCACCGCTCCGGCCAGCAGGCGTCCGCGCGGCAGCGGCGGGTCGAAGGGCAGGGGCGGGCTCAACAGTCCGTCACGTTGACCGACAGGCCGCCCTGCGACGTCTCCTTGTACTTGGCCTGCATGTCGTGGCCGGTCTGCCGCATCGTCTCGATCACGCGGTCGAGCGGCACGTGATGGGTCCCGTCGCCGTAGAGCACTGCGAGCCGCGCGGCGTTCACGGCCTTGGTGGCGCCCATCGTGTTGCGCTCGATGCACGGGACCTGCACCAGTCCGGCGATGGGATCGCATGTGAGTCCGAGGTTGTGTTCCATCCCGATCTCGGCGGCTTCCTCGATCTGTTCGTTGGTACCGCCCATCACCGCCGCCAGGCCGGCGGCCGCCATGGAGCACGCGACGCCCACTTCCCCCTGGCAGCCCATCTCCGCGGCAGAGAGCGAGGCGTTCTTCTTGTAGAGCATGCCGATCGCGCCGGCCGTGAGCAGGAACGTCCGGATCTGGAGGGCGGATGTGCCGGCCATGAATCGGACGGCGTAGGCGAGCACCGCGGGGATCACGCCGGCGGCACCGTTGGTGGGAGCGGTGACCACCCGGCCGCCGGCGGCGTTCTCCTCGTTCACGGCCAGCGCGAACAGGCTGACCCAGTCGAGCGCGGTGAGCGGATCGGCGCTCTCCCCGCGGGCCTGCAGACTGCGATGCAGCTTCCCGGCCCGCCGCCGAACGCGTAGTCCGCCGGGCAGGATGCCGTCGCCTTGGCAGCCGCGCGCGATACAGTCGTCCATCACCCGCCAGATGCGGTCGAGCGCCGCGTCGGTTTCGGCGGCCGGCCGCCACGCCGTCTCATTGGCCCGCAGAATGTCGGCGATGGCGAGGTCGTGCGCCTTGCCGACCGCCAACAGCTCGGCGGCGGTGCCGAACGGATGACGCACCGGCTCGGGGGACGGGGTGGCGCCGGTCTCGCCGGCTTCGAGCTCCCTCCGTGTGACGACGAAGCCCCCACCGACGGAGAAGAACTCCTCGGAGAGGAGCGTGGCACCCGCCGCGTCACTGGCGGTGAGCCGCAGGCCGTTGGGGTGCGGGGGCAGGGCCTCGCCCTGCTGAAACCGCAGGTCGCGCGACTCGACCCACACCATGGGGTGGCGGCCGAGCAGGGCCAGGCGGCCCGTGTCGCGCACGGTCTTCACGAGATGCTCGATCCGTGCGGGATCGACGGTTTCCGGCCGCTCGCCCAGCAGGCCCAGCAGCAGCGCGCGGTCGGTGGCATGGCCCCGGCCCGTAAGGGCCAGCGATCCGTACAGGTCCACCTCGACGCGTGCCACGGCGCCCAGCACCCCCCGCGCGTCGAGATCCTCGGCAAACCGGTGCGCGGCCCGCATCGGTCCCACGGTGTGGGAACTCGACGGGCCGATCCCGATCTTGAAGAGGTCCAGGACGCTGATCTGCATGAGATCTGGGGTGGTGTGACGCTCCGATCTACCGGCGCGTCCCCGCGCCCGTGCGCGCTATCCGCCCGTGCGCGCCTCCGTCCGGCGGGGCTCGATCTTGAGCGGCAGGGGCGGCGGCTCGTCGTGCACCAGGTATTCGAACTCGGCGCGGAACTCGGCGAGCGTCATCCCGCAAGTCGCTGCAAACCGCGCCAGCTCGTGCGGATCCTCGAAGTCGTCGCGGCGCAGGCGGATCATGTACCGGCGCGCGATGGCGTAGCGGGTGGACTTGATGTCCACCAGGCGAATGCGCGTGCGACCAGTCTCGGGGTCGATCATCTCCCGGAAGGGGACGGGCACGAAGGAGCCCGCCTGCATGGAGATCATCACGCCGTCCCCGCCTCCCAGGAGGTATTTGGCGGCACAGTAGCCGAGGTCGCGGGTGTATTCCATGTCGGCGGGGATCGGATCGGCGCACCGCAGTTCGTAGCCGATGTTCTTCGCCACGATCGTGGTCTTGAGGTTGAGTTCCTTGAGGCGCTTCTGGACCTGGGCCTTGAGAATCTCGCCGATGTTCACCTCGGCGATCCGCAGATTCCCGTGCGCGTCCCGCTCCACGTCCTCGAGCTGGGCCAGATCCTCGGGGTCGATGTCGAGCACGAGCCCCTCGGCGATGACGGCGACGCCGTCCCGCCGGGTGTACGACAACCGCTTCACGATGGCCCCGACGAGCGTGTCCACGATCGCCTTGAGGCGGATGCGACGGCCCTGGAACTCCTCCGGGATCAGCGTGAGCGTGGCGCCCGCTGCCTTGCCGATGCCGAGGGCTAGGTGGCCTGCCTTGCGCCCCATCGTGATGACGAAGTACCAGCGCGATGTCGTCCAGGCGTCCACCATCAGGTTCTTGACGATGTCCACCCCATGGTGCCGGGCCGTCTGGAAGCCGAACGTGTCGACGTACGGCGGCATGTCGAGGTCGTTGTCGATCGTCTTGGGCACGTGCACCACCCGGATCCGCCCGGCCGCCTTCTCCGCGAGCTTCAGCGCGGAGAAGGCCGTGTCGTCCCCGCCGATCGTGATCAACTGCGCCACGTCGAGCCGGAGCAGCGAGATCACCGCGTTCTCGAGGTGCTGCGGGTCCTTCGTGGGGTTGGCGCGCGAAATCCCGATGTGGGAGCCGCCCCGGAAGTGGATCCGGCTGACGTCGTCGATGGCGAGCGGGGTCACGTGTTCCACGTCGCCCCGCATGATCCACTCGAACCCGTCCCGCAGGCCGAGGACCTCGACGCCCTCGAGCTGGGCCCGAATGGTCGCGGCGCCGATCACGCTGTTGATGCCGGGGGCCGGGCCGCCCCCCACGAGGATGGCCAGTTTGCGTCGCTGGGTCATGCGGCAAAGATAGCAGCGCCGGGGGCGGCGCGCTGCATCGGCGGCCGATCGTGCGTCGGCGCTGGGCGGGCGCCCGCCGGCGGGCGCCGCTATACTCGTCGGGTATGGCGACCACGGCCCACTACGCCCCCAGCAAAGCCGCGCGGTTCAGCGACCGCTTCTACCTGCTGTTGTGCGGGATCTTCCTGACGTCGCTCACCGTCGGCAACATCGTCGGGGTCACGAAGTTCGTGGACCTGGGCCTGTTCGTCATTCCCGCCGGGCTGCTGGCGTACCCCATCACGTTTCTGGCCACCGACCTCATGAGTGAGATCTACGGCCGGCGACGCGCCCAGCAGCTCGTGTGGATCGGGTTCATCATGAACTTCTTCATGCTCGGGCTCATGGCGCTCGGTCACGCGCTGCCAGACGCGGCGGGCGTGTCCGGCGCGGCCTCGACGTTCGACACCGTCTACGCCTTCATGAAGCCGAACGTGATCGCCTCGATGATCGCGTATCTGGTGGCGCAGTCCATCGACGTCCAGGCGTTTCATTTCTGGAAGCGGCTCACGCGTGGCAAGCACCTGTGGCTGCGCAACAACGCGTCGACGATCGGCAGCCAGTTGATCGACACGATCCTGATCCTGTCCATTCTCTACGTCTCCGGGGGACTCGGCGCCGAAATCGACTCGGTCCGGGCATTGGTGGCGCTGATGGTCAGCTCGTACACCTTCAAGTTCGCGTTTGCGCTGTTCGACACGCCGCTCTTCTATCTGGGCGTCTACCTGCTGCGGCGTCACGTGGGCGTCGTCGCCGAGGAGATCGAGCCCGCGATGGGGCGGACCCGCTGATGTCGACACCCGGGAGTGGGAGGCGATCATGCGTCTGGCGCGGGTGATCTCGGCCGTCGACGCTCACGCCGCCGGGGAGCCGGGCCGCGTGATCACCGGCGGCGTGCTCGACGTGCCTGGCCGCACGATGCTGGAGAAACGGGACTGGCTGGCGGCCCACGGCGACCACCTGCGCCGGCTCATGCTGCGCGAGCCGCGGGGCTACCCCGCGCTGTGCTGTAATCTCCTGCTGCCGCCGACTCGGCCGGACGCGCACGCGGGGTTCGTCATCATGGAGCAGACCGAGTATCCCGCGATGTCGGGGAGCAACACGATCTGTGTCGCCACCGTCCTGATCGAGACTGGCATGGTCCCGGTCTCCGAGCCGGTCACGGAGCTGGTGCTCGAGGCGCCGGCGGGCCTCGTCCGGGTCCGGTGCGACGTGCACGCGGGGTCCGTCCGCGCCGTGACATTCGAGAACGTGCCGGCGTTTGCCGTGCATCTCGACCAGCGGCTCGACGTGCCGCACGTGGGCACGGTCCGCGTAGACATCGCGTACGGCGGCATGTTCTACGTCCTGGCGGACGCCGCGCGCCTGGGCGTGGACCTGGTGCCGGAGAACGCCCGCGAGATTGCGCGGGTGAGCGAATTGATCCGCGCAACGGCGCGCACCCGGTTTCCCGTGCGCCATCCCGAGGCGCCGACGATCGTCGGCCCGAGCATTTCGCTGCTCTCCGGCCCGCCGACGGTGGCGGACGCGCACCGCAAGAACGCCGTCACCGTCGCCACGGGCGGCGTGGATCACGCGCGGCCGGAACTGGTCGGCGGCGTGCTCGACCGCTCCCCCTGCGGAACCGGGACCTGCGCCCTGATGGCCGTGCTCCACGCACGTGGGGACCTCCCCCTCGGCACGGACTTCGTCCACGAGGGCATCCTGGGGACGACGTTCACCGGGCAGCTCGTACGGGAAACCGCGGTGGGCCCGCACGGCGCCGTCGTCCCGACCATCACGGGCCGGGCGTGGATCACCGGATTCGCGCACTACGCGCTGGATCCGAGCGATCCGTTCCCGGAAGGATTCACGGTGGGGGATCTCTGGGGCGGCTGAGTTGCTTGACGGCCCCGGGGCACGACGTAGCTTTCCAACAGTGCGGGGCGCCGCGGCTCCTGCTTGAACCATCTGGGAGCATACGCGGTTTCCCCGTTCCGGACGAGACGTCATGCCCGAGCCTAGGATCGGGACGACTGACCGCTCCAGACGGTGCCGCACCTCTGTTGAACGATTCAACGAGGCCCGGCGCCCCGCGCTTCCCTACGCGCCGCCTTCGGGCGGCGTTTGTCTTGGGGGCCGCGGCCACCACCGAGCCACCCGCCGGCAGTACGCGACGTAGTCCGCGCCGAAGCGTCGCTCCAAACCGGGCTCTTCCACCAGGACCACGAAGAGGTGGGCGAGGCCCCAGGCGACGGGTACGACCCCCAGCATCCCCGGGGATTGGCCCCACAGGGCGAATCCCAGCAGCAATCCAAAGGCGCCGACGTACATGGGGTTCCGCACCCAGCGATACGGTCCGGCCGCGACGAAGCTGCGTGGCGGATCGAACGGGGCGGGGGTTCCGCGACCTGCCACGATGAACAAGAGCACGCACCACAGCGCGGCCCCGCCGCCCAGCGCCATGACGGCCCAGCCCAGCGGCTGGCTCCAGGAGGGCAGGGGGCCGCCGAGGGAGGGGTCGAGCGCGCGCGCCTGGAGGGCGACCCACGCCCAGATTCCCAGGAATCCCGTCATGTACACGAGCGCGCGCAGGGCGGTGAAGAGTCGACTCATGGCACTCCCCGGACGTCGGGTGGTTCCAGTCACCGGCGCATCGCAGTAGTATTGCGACCCGTATGCCCGATCCCGCCAGTGCCGCCGCGTTTTACGTCGCCTTCCTCTTCTCGACGGTCTTGCACGAAGCGGCGCACGCCTGGGCCGCGCTGCTGGGTGGCGACCGCACCGCCTACCACGGCGGGCAGGTGAGCCTCGACCCGAGGCCCCATATCAAGCGCGAGCCCTTTGGGATGGTGGTGCTCCCGCTGATCTCGGTGGTGCTCTCGGGCTGGCCGTTCGGATTCGCGAGCGCACCGTACGATCCACGCTGGGCCATGCGGTTCCCGAAACGCGCCGCGCTGATGGCGCTGGCGGGACCGGCGGCGAACTTGGCGATCGTGGTCCTCGCGGCGCTCGCGGTGCGCCTGGGAGTCATGACCGGCGTGTTCGAAGCGCCGGCCTCCATCCGGTTCGGGCACATCGCCCAGGCCCCCGGCGGCGGCCTCTGGGCAGCGGCCGCGTTCGTGGTGGGCGTGTTCTTCTCGCTCAACCTGGTGCTGTTCGCGCTCAACATCATTCCGCTCCCGCCGCTCGACGGGAGCGCGGCGGTGCCGCTCCTGCTGAGCGATCGCGCGACGGAGAAGTACCAGCAATTCCTGTGGAATCAGCCAGGCCTCGCCTGGATCGGCATCCTCATCGCGTGGCAGGTGTTCGATCAGATCTTCAATCCGCTGTTCTTGCTGGCGGTGAACGTGTTGTATCCGGGAGTGCGGTATGGCTAGCTGGGCGGTGAGAACTGACCAGGTGAACACTGAACACGAACACTGAACACTGAAAAGAACGGCTACGGAACTGTCGTTTTCGGTTTTCACTTTTCAGTTTTCACTGGTCATGTCATCAGGAACCCCACATCCCCTCCCGCCGCCACCTCCCACGGCTCTCGCTTCGCCAGAAACAGGCGCGCCGGCTGCTCGCCCAGCAGCGTCAGGCGCTTCCCCTCGAGCCGCAGCAGGGAGCCCTCGCGCAAGCCGATCACGTGTGTGCCCGGGTTGGCCGCGGTGAACTCCGACAGCCGCTCGCCGCGCGTCTCGCCCCCGTGATTGGGGATCGTGGCGTCGGTGTAATGTGGGTTGATCTGGAACGGCACGAGCCCCAGCGCGTCGAGCGTCGGCGGCTCCACGATGGGCATGTCGTTGGTCGTACGGATCGTGGGACACGCGACGTTCGAGCCGGCGCTCCACCCCATATACGGCGCCCCCGCGCGTGTCGCTGCGCGGATCGCGTCCACCAGGCCCGTGTCGTACAGGGCCTTCAGGAGATGGAACGTGTTGCCACCGGAGACGGCGATGGCCTGCGCGCCGCGCACGGCGGCGACCGGATCGGCCGCGGCATGTACGGACTGCAACGCGTACCCGAGCTCGCGAAACCGCTGCGCCACCATGGCGCTGGCGTCATCCCACGGCACGCGGACCACCGCGTACGGCACGAACAGCACGTGGCGCACCGCGGTGCCGAGGAAATCGCGGATTGCGTCACCCGCGTGCTCGAGGTAGCCCTTGCCGTAGTTGCGGGAGTTGCTGAGGAGCAGGAGTCGCAGGTCAGCCATGATGCGGTGTCACCGTTAGAGGAGCTTGAGTCCGTCGTCCACGCGGCGGTCCGGTGCGACGAGCACCACGGCGCCGTCCGCGCGCCGCACGCCGGTTACCAGGACCTCTGAAAGAAAGCCGCCGATCCGCTTGGGAGGGAAGTTCACCACGGCCAGGACCTGCCGGCCGACGAGCGCGCTTGGCCCGTAGAGGTCGGTGATCTGGGCACTCGACTGCTTCGTCCCGATCTCGGGCCCGAAATCCACGCGCAGCCGGTAGGCAGGCTTGTGGGCCTCGGGGAACTCCTCGGCGGCGATGATCGTTCCGATCCGCAGCTCGACCTTCTCGAAGTCGTCCCAGGTGATCGCGGGCATGAAGCCGCCTCAGCGGGTGAGCGCATAGTAGAGAACGTAGAACCAGGAGAACACGCCGTGCAGGATCGCCCACAGGATGGACTGGTGCTGGTACCAGGAAATGGCGATGGCGAGCGCGGAGCCAAAGCTGATGCCGGTCTTGGCGACTTCCGTCTTCTTCATGCGTCCTCCGTTGTCCGGTCGCATCAACGAGCCGGGGCGAAACCCCCCGGTCCCCTCACGCGTCCTACTTACTAGAGTCGGCAGCGGCAGACCATGCCTCGCCGCGGGGTGTTGCAGATGGCAACGATGCCAATCGGACAGCGCGTGCGCCAGTGGATCGGGGTGCTCTCGGTGCGGCGCGTGCTGGGCGTCGCGGTGCTGGCGGGCGCCCTGGCGGCCACCGCCGTGGTCGGCGAGGCGGTGGTCCGCGCGCGGCTGGACGCGCCGTTGGCTCGGGCGCCGACGCGCATCTACGCGCGACCCGTGGCCTTGCGGCGGGGAACGGGGGTGGACGCCGGTGCACTCGCCCGCCATCTCGATCGCATCGGGTATCGCGAGTCCCGTCGCGGGAGTGTGGGGCCAGGCGAGTATCGTCGCGCAGATGACCGGTGGATCGTCGGCCTGCGCCCGTTTCCGGCGTTGGGGCGAGGGACCGCGGCGACCGCTTTGATCCGGTTCGACTGGGATGGCGTGATCCGCCGGATCGAGGACGCCGAGGGCTCGGCGCTGGACGTGCTGCTGCTGGAGCCCGAGGTGATCGCGACGGTGGACGGGGATCAGCGCGAGTCGCGCGAGCCGGTGGCGCTGTCGGCCGTGCCGCAGACGCTGGTGGATGCGATCCTCGCCGTCGAGGACCGCCGCTTCTTCGAGCACTCGGGGCTCGATCTCACACGCATCCTGGGCGCGGCCGTCGCCAACCTGCGCGCGGGCGGCGTGGTCCAGGGTGGCAGCACGATCTCGCAGCAGCTCGCCAAGAACCTCTTCCTGTCGGCCAGGCGGTCACCGATCCGGAAGATCCGCGAAGCGGCGATGGCCGTGGCGCTCGAGGCGCGCTACGACAAAGCGCGGCTGCTCGAAGCGTACTTGAACGAGGTGTACTTCGGTCAGGACGGGGGCTACGCGATCCGCGGCGTGGGAAGCGCGGCGCGCTACTACTTCGGCAAGGACGTAAATCGGCTGAGCCTGGCCGAGGCGGCGCTGCTCGCGGGGATCGTGCGCGGCCCGAATCTCTACACGCCCCTGCGCCACCCCGAGGCGGCACGGGACCGGCGCGATCTCGCGTTGCGCCTGATGCACGAGCAGGGTCGGATAGACGATCGCGAGTACGCGCGCGCCCGGCGGGCGTCCCTGGGTGTGCGGCGGACCCCGCGCGACCCGCCGCTCGCGCGCCACTTCGTGGATCTGGTGGCCGGCGAGCTGGTCGAGAGCCTGGGACGGGGCGCGCGGCGCGGCCACGCCGTGTTCACTACGCTCGATCCCGACCTCCAGCGCGCGGCCGAGCGCGCGGTGCGGGACGGGCTGCGCGATGTGGACGAGGCGTTGCGGGTTGGCCGGCGGGACGTGCGGCCGGAGGCGGCGCTCGTGGCGCTGGATCCGTGGACCGGCGACGTGCTCGCGCTGGTGGGGGGACGGGAGTATGGGCAGTCGCAGTTCAACCGCGCGGTCCACGCCCGCCGCCAGCCGGGCAGCGCGTTCAAGCCCATCGTGGCGCTCGCGGCACTCGGCCGGGCGCGCCCGGGCGACCCGCCTGCGTTCACGCTCGCCTCGGTGCTGGAGGACCAGCCGCTCGCGGTGGAGACGCCCGTTGGGTTATGGGAGCCCGACAACTACGACGGACGTTTCCGGGGAGCGGTGACGCTGCGGGACGCGCTCGAGCGCTCGCTGAACGTGCCCTTCGCCCGGCTGGGACTGGCGGTCGGGGCCGAGCGCATTGCGGAAACCGGTCGCGCGCTGGGCATCGCCTCCCCGCTGCGGGCGGTGCCGAGCCTCGCGCTCGGAACGTCGGAGGTGACCCCGCTGGAGCTCACGCGGGCGTTCGGCGTGCTCGCCGCCGCCGGCACGCGCGCGTCGACGCGGATGATCGCGCTCGTGACGGATGCGAGCGGAAACACGCGGGGTGGCGCACGGCACGCGGGGGAACGGGTGGTGGAGGCGCCCGAGGCGTATCTGGTGACGTCCGCGCTCGAGGGGGCGGTGGAGCGCGGCACGGGTCAGGCCCTGCGTCGCTACGGGAACCGAGGTGCCATCGCCGGCAAGTCCGGCACGTCCAGTGACTGGCGCGACGCGTGGTTCGTGGCGTACTCGCCGTCGATCGCGGTGGGGGCGTGGGTGGGGTACGATGACGCGCGCAGTCTGGGGCTCACCGGGTCGCGGGCCGCCCTGCCCATCGTCGGGCGCGTGCTCGCCGCGGCCGGCGGGCGCGACGGGGCCTTCCCAGTGCCCGACGGTGTGGAGTTCGTGGAGGTGAATCCCGAGACGGGGCTGCGCGCGGGGTACGGGTGCTGGGGCGAGTCGGAAGTCTTCCTTGCGGGCACGGGGCCGAGCGAGCGCTGCGGACCGTCTTGGGGCGAGCGGTGGGACTGGGACTGGCGCGGGGCCATCGCCGCTCAGGCGGAACGCCTGTCGGTCGAGTCACGGCGCCTGGCCGAGCGGTTCCTGCGTGAGATGCGCCGCCGGCTGCTGGCGGAACGCCGCTAGCCCAGCAGCCAGCGCTCGGCCTCGGCCGGATCGAGAAATACGGCGATCTTCATCGGCACGTCCTCGGCGAGTGTCGAGAGCATGCGCATCATTCCGTACGACGCCGCCGAGGCCGCCACGATGGCCATGCGCGATCCCGCGAACATCCGACGGTGCTCCGCCACATGGCCGACGAGCCCCGACACCTCTTCGGCGGTGGCCGGGCGGGCTATGGCGCGGTGGTCCGACAGGATCGGCATGCCGGGCCGGCAGGCGGGATCGGTCGCGAGTCGATCCACCGCCGCCCGCATGTCGTCGAGCGTGAACTCTCCGCTGACCGTGAAACGTGCAACTCCCGTGCGGCCGTCGATCGTGAGCTCGATCGGCATGGCGCCCTATTCAGTCCGGGGGTAGAGGCGTCCCCCGCGCGGGCACGGCATCGGCTAGTGCCGCCGGTTGATGGGGCTCGTGAGCGCGTAGACGATCGCGACCGCCAACAGCACGGCCAGCACGAGCAGCAACAGCTCGGCAGGGCGTCGCAGGCGACGCAGCGTTGCCGTGCGGGCGGTCCACCACGCGGCGATCCGTCTGGCAAAGCCCGCGCTGACGTCGGGCGGCATGCTCGAGACTCGAACCGGCGTGACGCGAAGCGGCAGCTGAGGCATGGCAGTCTCCGGTGTCCGGCGCTCCCCCTTCCCAACTTGACCCGTCCCGCCGACACGTCAACCCGCGGGCTCCTCGGTCCGGCCGCGGACGGTCCGCGCGGCGCGCCGCCCGGCGGTTAACGGCCGTCGGGTCTCGAGCGTACGTAGGGTGATTGGCGGATCCACCGCCGACCTGAGACCGAGACTCGAGGAGCCGTTCCATGACGCGCTTGCTTGCCCTGACCCTCGCCGCGGTGCTCGGCGTTGCCCCGGCAGCGGTGGCCCAACAGCGGCCCGATTTTTCCGGAACCTGGAGACTGAACGCCGAGAAAAGCGATGCACCCGGCCGACCCGGCGGCGAGGCCATGCAGAATCTGACGGTGACCATTGTCCAGACGGGTGACAGCCTGGTGATCGCGCAAACCGTCGGCGGCCAGGGCCGGACGATCGTGCAGTATTTCGACGGCAAGCCCCACACGGGTCCTGGGGCGCGCGGTGGTACGATGACGAGCACGTCGCGCTGGGACGGCGGCTCGCTCGTCTCGGAGGGCTCGATGAACATGGAGACGCCGCGCGGCGCGATGGCGGTGACGTTCAAGGAAACCCGCACGCTGAGCGCCGACGGAAAGACGATGACGGTGGTCACCACGAACGAGACTCCGCGTGGCGAACGGACGCGGACAATGGTGTTCGAGAAGCAGCGATAGGACGGTGACCCGGCGGGGCCGACGTGGATTTGGCTAGCGCTCACGCCGGGCCCGCCGCAGGCCGCGAAAGGCCGACGCGAAGAAGTACAGTGCCCCACCGGCCAACGCGCGATGAGGCTCGTCGCACCAGTTGCCCGCCAGCTCCGCCTCGAAGAACTCGTACACCAGGTCGGCCGGCATGGCGCACCAGCGCGCGTGCTCGGGTGGCAGTGCCGGGGCCCCGGCGCCGAAGGTCGGGACGGCGAAGTAGAAGGTCGGCGCGATGGCGACGGCATAGAGGGCGAGCGTCCACAGCGCGTCCAGGAGAGTCTCGCGCTTCGCATCGTCTCCCGACAGGCGATCGGACAGCAGCCCGCCCAGCCGGTTCACGAGCAGTCCCGCCAGGACCACCACGGGCCACCAGAACCGGTAGCGCAGGACTTCGGCGGCCGCGACCGCTACGAGCAGGAGGATGAGCCCGACGGCGGCCGCGAGGACCCCCAGCGACGCGTCGCGGTCGGTGAGGGCGAGGAGTACCATGGCGATCAGGTAGGCGGCGAGCAGCGCGGGCGCTTCGAGCACGATCACCAACGTGAGCCAGGAAACGGCGGTGACGCCAACGAAGCCCGGCAGCAGCCACGCGACGAGATACGCCGCCCCGAGCCCGAGATCGGGAAGGGCGGCGAGCGCCGGCTGCCGCGGGAACCGCGACGTCACCGGCGCGAGTTGCGGCGTACTCAGGTGGGGTTCGTGTTGGCGATCAGGCGCGAGATCCGCCAGCCACCGTCCGGCTGCCGGTGGTAGATCACGATTTCCTTCAGGTCGACGGCGACGGAGTCGGTCCCGTCCTTGCGCCGGGCCATT
The DNA here is from genome assembly GCA_041580775.1 of Gemmatimonadales bacterium. Lineage (GTDB taxonomy): Bacteria > Gemmatimonadota > Gemmatimonadetes > Gemmatimonadales > GWC2-71-9 > JAOTWJ01. The sequence goes on along the minus strand of JBFGDF010000016.1, from coordinate 8,898 downwards.
CCGGTCACGCGCATCCGCGCGAACGCCCAGTCGCCCGACACCACGACCTCGGCCGGCGTCATCCGAACCTGCGAGGCCCACGTGCTGAACCCGGTCTCGGCCACCTGTCGCAGCCCCACCCGGGTGGTCACGTCCCGCGCCATCGGCGGCATATAGACGGCATCGTCTTCGAACAGGGCCACCCATGCCTCCACGTCGCCCGCATTGTTGGCCGTTTGGGTGGCCCGGATCAGGGCCCGGATCGCATCTTCATCGGCCTGGCGCGTCTCGTCAGCCGAGCCGCAGGCCACGGCACCCGCAAGGAGAAGGAACAGCCATCGCGAAGCTGGCATGGGGCATCCTCGCTGCCGGTGTTGGAACAACCAGATGAGCGCGCATCGCCCGCTCAGGCTGAAATATGGTGCCTCCGGCCCGTAGATTGCAGAGGTCAGCAGGAACGCTGCCCGCGACCACGGAGGACGCCATGGCATTTCAGGTGGAGGTCCGGAGTCCCAACCGGCTCGCCGATTTCGCGGAGTTCGCGCACCTCGTCGCGGCCGTCCAGGCCCTGCAGACCGAGGCCCAGCCGCTGCTGCCGAAGCTCACGGACCGGACCATCTGGATGGTGAACTCGACACCCACAGGCGGCGGCGTGGCCGAGATGCTGCCGACCATGGTGAGCCTGCTCCGCGATCTCGGCCTGCGGGTGGAATGGGTGGTGATCGATACCGAGGAACGCGGCTTCTTCGAGGTCACCAAACGGATTCACAACCTGCTGCACGGGGAAGGTGACCCGAGCCTCGGGCCGGCCGACCGGGCGCTGTTCGAGTCCGTCAACCGCCAGAACGCGGCGTTCCTGCGGGCGCGCGTCCGAAACGGCGACATCCTGATCGTGCACGATCCGCAGCCGCTACCGCTGGCCGGCATGCTTCAGGAGGAGCTGGACCTCACCACGATCTGGCGGTGTCACATCGGCTTGGACGACGAGACGCCGGCCACGCGCGCCGCCTGGGAGTTCCTCGAGCCGTATGCCATGGCCTACGAGCACGCCGTGTTCTCGGCGCCCGAGTACATCCCGCATTATCTGGCGGGTCACGCGACGATCATCTACCCGGCGATCGATCCCCTCTCCCCCAAGAACCGGGAGCTGGGACTGCATCACACCGTGGGCGTGTTGGCCAACTCCGGCCTGGCCGTCGCGCCGGGCCCGCTGGTGACGCCGCCCTATGAGCGGCTGGCCGAGCGGCTCGGACCCGATGGCCGCTTTCATCCGGCCAATCTGAGTGGCGATTTCGGACTGCTCACGCGACCGATCGTGACGCAGATCTCTCGGTGGGATGGCCTGAAGGGCTTCGCGCCCCTGCTCGATGCGTTCGCGCGGTACAAGCGGCGCCTGCTCCAGGGTGGCTGGTCGGATCACCCCCGGCATCGCATCCGCCAGGAGATCGTCCGGCTGGTGCTCGCCGGTCCGGATCCCGAGTCCATCCAGGACGACCCCGAAGGGCTTGGGGTGCTGAACGCCCTCGTCGAGCGCTACCGGTCGCTCGATCCGCTGATCCAGGAGTCCATTGCGATCTTGACGCTGCCGATGCAGTCGCCGGAGGAGAACGCCTACATGGTGAACGCCCTGCAGCGCGCGTCCTCCATCGTGGTGCAGAACTCGCTGCGCGAGGGCTTCGGGCTGACCATTGCCGAGGCCATGTGGAAGCGTGTGCCCATTCTCTCGAACCGCCAGGCCTGCGGGCCGCGGCAGCAGGTGCGGGACGGGCTGGATGGACGGTTGATGGCGGATCCCACCGATGCCGAGGCCTTGGCCGACACGCTCGATGCGATGCTGGCGGACGTGGCCGGCCGGCAGGTCTGGGCGCGCAACGCCCAACGGCGGGTCTACAACCGATTCCTCGTCTTCGCGCAGTTGGGTGAGTGGTTGCGGCTGTTCGCCCAGATGCCACGGCTCGCCGCCTGACGCCCGATCAGCGGTAGGTGCGGCCGTCAAGTCGGATCCAGCCCCCGGGACGCCGTCCCGCGGGATCATGGTGGGTCCAGTGAATCAGGCCACCCAGGTCGTTCCAGACATACTCGCCGCGCACGGTCACCGAGTCGCCGAGGCCGAGGGGTACGCGGGTCGCGAGGTCGAGGTTGTGCGAGACGAGGACGGTGAGGTCGCCGGGGACGCGGATGATGAAGCGCTGATGGGGCACGCCGTCGCGGTCGTCGGCCAGCGTCCGTTCCACGCGCCCGTCGGTCTCGAGGAAGACGTCCGACTGCCGCGCGGCGAACGCGGCGGCGACGCTCCCGGCCTCCTCGCGTGCCCCGCCCGGGCGCAGCGTGCTGGCGAGGTAGGCGAGCCCCACCAGCGCCGCCGCGACCAGCGCGACGCGGCTCTGCCGGAAGCGGCGGCCGGCGGGGGAGCGGTGCCTAGACGACGGGCTGCTCCCCCCGCACGCGCAGCGACGTGAACAGCGCGCGGGTCACGTCGGCGACGCCGTCCACGGCGGCGTCGAAGGCCTCCTGGTTGGCGTGTGACGGGACGCGGAATCCGCTCACCTTGCGAATGAACTGGAGCGCGGCGTCGTGCAGCTCTTCGTCCGTCGGTAGCTCCCCCCGGCGGCGGAGCTTCTTGATATTGCGGCACATGACATCCCTCCCCGAATGCCGTTCCTCGCCGGCCTGCCACGTTGCAGCTCGAGTGCGCGGCGACCCGGCGCCGAGCGCTAGGATCGTTCGTGGTCGAGAGCGCGTCAAGGCCGGCGCGCCGTTGCGCGGGGACCCGGTGAGCCGGTCTCGTGTATCACGACCGAACCCCGTGGGAGACATCCAATGCGCCTCGTGATTGCTGCAGTTGTGCTGTGTCCGCTTCTGGCCGCCCCGGCCGCCGCGCAGTGGCCGCCCGAGAAGTTCGAGAACCTGCAGGTGCTGTCCGACAGCATCCCCCTGCGGGACCTCGTCGACCTGATGGCCGGGTTCACGCGTGCGCTCGGCGTGCGCTGCACGTACTGCCACGTGGGCGAAGAAGGGCGACCGCTCGGGACCTACGATTTCCCTTCCGACGACAAGCCGACCAAGCGGAAGGCGCGTGAGATGCTGGAAATGGTCACGGCGATCAACGCGCGCTACCTCCCCAGGCTGGAGGAGCGGGAGGATCCGCCGGTGGCGGTGCAGTGCGTGACCTGCCACGGCGGGATCACGACGCCGCGCACGTTGCAGGACGTGCTGCTGCTCGCCGACCGCGCCGGAGGGCTCGACTCGCTGCTGGCGACGTACCGGGCCCTCCGCGAGCAATACCACGGGCGGGCGGCGTACGATTTCGGCGAGGTGCCGCTGGCGGACGTGGCCGGGACGCTGCGGGGCGACGGGCGGCTGGCCGACGCGGTGCGGCTGTACGGCCTGAACGTCGAACAGAATCCGGCGGCGCGGTTCCCGAAGCTCCAGTACGCCCAGGCGGCGGTCGAGCTGGCCTTCGTCGACGGTGGACCACCGGCCGGAGTCGCGCGGTACCGCGAGCTGCAGACGCAGCATGGCGCGGGCGTCTTTCCCGAGCCTTCGCTGAACCAGCTGGGGTATGCACTGCTCGGCCGCGGCAAGACGGCCGAGGCGATCGAGGTGTTCACGCTGACGGTGAACGCGTTTCCGCGGTCGGCCAACGCGCACGACAGTCTCGGCGAGGCGTATGCGGTGGCCGGCGACGTTGCGCGCGCAATCGCGAGCTACGAGCGGTCGCTGGCCCTCGACCCGCAGAATACGAACGCGCAGGAGAAGCTCCAGGCCCTGCGCACGCGCCAGTAGGAGGACGGATCGTGGCCTACATCCCGTACGTGCCTATCGACCAGATTCCCGCGCAGGATCGGGTTGGTGACACGGACAACATCCTGCGGATTCACGGTGTGCACAGCCGCTGCATGCCGCTGCATCAGGATCTCTTCCGCGAGCTGATGTACGCGCCGGGCCCGCTCACCCGCGTCCAGCGGGAGACCATCGCCGTGGTCGTCTCCGGCGCGAACGACTGTCACTACTGAATACTCCATCACGGAGCCACGCTCCGGCGGCTGCTCGGCGAGCGGCCTTCACCCAATGACCGCGTGGCGCTGCTGGCCGCGGATCCCGCGCGTGCACCGCTCGGGCCGGCCGACCGGGCCATGGTCACCTACGTGCTCACGCTGACCCGCACGCCCGGCGCGGTGACCGCGGCCGATGTCGCGGCGCTCCGCGCGGCGGGGTTCGACGACCGCGCCATCCACGACATCTGCGCCATCACTGCCTACTTCGGGTTCGTGAACCGGCTCGCCGACGGCCTCGGCGTGGACGTCGAGCCGCGGTTTCCCTCGCCTCGTCATTCGTGATTCGCCGGCGGCTTGACAGCCGCCGGAAACCGGAGTCTGATCACGCAGGTTCGCCGGTCGCCGATACGGGCAACCGGCATGCCGTTCCATTCCGCTCCGAGGCCAGCATGCGTACGCTCCGACTCACGACGCTGGTCCCGCTCGCCGCGGGACTGCTGCTTTCCCTTCCCTTGGCCGGCGCGGCCCAGGTGACCGCCATACGCGCGGGTGGCCTGGTGGATCCCGAGTCCGGCACGCTCGCCCGCAATCAGGTGATCCTCGTCGAGAACGGGAAGTTCACGGCGGTGGGCGGAAACGTGGCCATCCCACGGGACGCCGAGGTGGTCGACCTCTCGGCCCTCGTGGTGCTGCCGGGTTTGGTGGACGCGCACAATCACCTGGCGCTCACGTACAAGGAAATACCGGAGCACAACGTCTACTACCTCACCTATGTGCTTGAGGGCACGCCGCTGCGTGCGATTCAGGCGGTGTCGAACGGCATCCAGATGCTCAATGCCGGGTTCACGATCGTCCGCGACATGGGAAACGCGGGGAACTACGCCGACGCCGCGCTGCGCATCGCGATCGAGCAGGGGTGGGTGCCCGGACCCACGATCATCAACTCGGGCATCATCATCGGCGGCATGGGCGGGCAGTTCTGGCCCACGCCCGAGATGGCGCGCGACCACAACATCGTGTATCCGGAGTACCTGGACGCGGATACGCCGGACGAGATCGTGAAAGCCGTGCGCCAGAACGCTCTGTTCGGCTCGCGGGTGATCAAGATCTGCGTAGACTGCAAGCCGTGGGGCTACACGGTGGACGAAATCCGACTCGTGATCGCCGAGGCGGCCAAGGCGGGGCTCAAGGTGGAGGGACACGTCCAGACCGTGGACGGCGCACGTCGGGCGATCGAGGCCGGGATCTGGTCCATCGCGCACGACCGCGGGCTCACCGACGAGATGCACAAGGCCATGGCGCGGAAAGGCATCTTTCGGGCCGGCACCGAGACGCCGATCACGCTTACCGGACACACGACGCCGGAGCGCTACGAGCGGACCGTCGCCGGGCTCCGGAATGCGTTCGAGAACAAGGTGCCGCTCACCTTCTCGACGGACGCCGACTACTACGTGCCCGGCAAGATGCGGGGCGAGGTCGCGATCGAGTTCCTCGAAACGTGGAAGGCGGCGAAGATCCCAGCGGCGGATATCCTGCGGGCGATGACGATCAACGGGTACCGGGTAAGCGAAACCGAGATGACGCGCGGCCCCATCAAGGTGGGGCTCGCGGCGGATCTCATCGCGGTCCGCGGGAATCCGCTCGAGTCCATCGACGCGCTGCGCGACGTGCAGTTCGTGATGAAGGACGGCGTCGTGTTCAAGCGGGACGGGGTGATGACGCCCGCCGGGTTCTTCCACGGCGGGCCGGTGAACGGTTGGAATATCCGGTAGAGATGGGCTAACCGGGCGTCGGCACGACCTCGTGCCATAACAGCCGGTCCCCCCGAAACACGGTGCGCGCCACGAACGGCGTCTGCGCCAGCAGTAGTGGAAACCAGTACCGGTCGTCGGCCCACATCCGGTCGTACGGCATCGCGTCGGCCGGCACCCAGAGCGGCACGGCCTCCGCCGTTTCTTTCGGCTCGCCCGAGAGATCGTCCGCCCGGAACACGTGGATGTGAATCGACGGGCCGTCGAGCACGTGGAACAGCACTTCTCCCACCTGGCGCGCATTCTGCGGGGTTACGTGAAGTTCCTCCTCGGTCTCGCGCACGGCGGCGGCGAGCGGCGTTTCGCCGTCGTCCACGCGCCCGCCGGGCCCGTTGATCTTGCCCGCGCCGAGGCCGCGCTTCTTGTGAATCAGCAGGACCTTCCCGTCGCGCACCACGTAGAGCAGCGTGGCGACCTGATCGGCCGTCCACGTGGTCCAGTCGATGTCGGGGAGGTGGGTCACGCGCCGTCTGCCTGGGTCCGGACCCGCACCAGCACGGGCAGGGTGTCCGTCACGAGCTCACCGTGGCCGAGCTTGCCGTGGCGGTCCACGCCCCAGCAGTAGGCCGACGCGTCCGCCACAATGCCACACGCGTGGTCGAACCCCGCGCTCACCGACACGAACGGCAGTCCGTCGGCGGAGAGTCCCAGCGTGCCGAACCGGGTGGGGATCGGCACGGGCTGCGTCACGCCCGGGATCGCACCCCAGCAGTAGCTCGTCCCGCCGGCGACGCCGCAGGCGAAATCCAGTCCAGCGGACAGCGTGGTGAATCCCGGGTCCGGCGCCACGCGCTGCGGGGTCGTGCGACACGGATAGCCGGCGCACGTCTCGGTGGCGCCGTCGCTGCCGAGCGCCCCGTCGCCGGCGTTCCCCCAGCACAGGGTCGCGCCGGTGGTGGTGATGCCGCAGGTGTGCGCGGTGCCGGCGGTGAGCAGGGTGAAGCGGTCGGTCGTCGCGACCGGGGTGGGCGTGCTGTGGGAGGCGGTGGAGCCGTCGCCCAATTGGCCGAGGTGGTTGTAGCCCCAGCAGTACGCGGTGCCGTCCTGCACGAGGCCGCAGGTGTGCGCGCCGCCAGCGACGATGCTGGTGAACCGGAGACCTCCGACGATCGATTGCGGCAGCTCCGCGTTGTCGGTGAGGCCGGTACCGAGTCGTCCCGCATGGCCGTAGCCCCAGCAGTAGCCGTAGCCCGCGGCATGGACCGCGCAGGTGTGCGAGCCGCCGGCGGAAAGGGCGGTGAGCGGACCGCCCAGGTTCACGAGTCGTGGGGTGGGCGTGCACGGCGTGGCGAGAAGCCCGCACGTGTCCTTGGGGCCGACGTCGCCCACCTGGCCCCATTCGTCGCCGCCCCAACAGTGGGCCGAACCGTCGGTGGCGATGCCGCACGCGTGGACGTCGCCCGTGGTGAGCGCCGTGAACCGGAGGCTCGCGGCGACGGGCGTTGGCACGTGGGCGCAGGGGTCTTCGCCAGGGACGGAGCTGCAGTCTTCGCTGGCCGCGAATCCCAGCTGGCCGTGGCGCCCGTTGCCCCAGCAGTAGGCAACGCCGTCGGTGCCGAGCCCGCAGGTGGCGTACGTGCCGGCGCTCACCGCGGCGAGCGGGAGGGGCACGAACTGCTCCTGGGGCTCGTCGGGCGCGTCGCCGCACGCAATCCCGCCGACGATTGCGAAACATGGCAAGAGTCGGAGGCCGCAACGCACACTGACAAGATGGTCGGACCGCGGGCAGGCGGCCCAGTTGCCCACGCTTTCGCCATCGGCGCCCACGGGGCGAGATTGGTAGCCGGTGAGGCCGATCGACATCATGGGCTTCCGGCTTGTGGCCGATTGCCGCAGCAGTCCCACGAGCTCAGCGCTCGTTCGGCATCATGTAACCGGCCTCGTCGAAGTGCCCGTTCTGCTGGAGGAGCGAGGCGAGCGCGGAGGGCGAAACCTTCGCGTCACGAGCGCGAAAGACAGTGTCAGCTCGGATGCCGTTCTGTTCCGCGACAAACTGGTACACGTAGACGACGAACTGTGAGCAGAAGAACCGTTGCGTGCGGCCCTCGAGGATCCGATCGAGCAGGACGTCCATTGCATCTGGGCTGTGGGGCGCGGTTGCCCCTCCTGGGAAGAGCGACTTCACGGCGCCGGGGACGGAGTACTTGAGCTTTCCGTGGCGCGCCTGGATGTCGAACATCATCTTCGCGCACGTCCCAGCCCCATTCGCAATGGCGCCGTTCCGAGGCCGGTAAACGACGTAGCCGAATGCCTTGTTCTGCACGCGCATGTCGCTCGCGTGGATCCCCCCGCCGGACGCCTCGACAATGTACGTCTTGTCGAACATGACTCCGGCGTGCACCACTTGCGGATTGAGTTGGGCAGCCATTCGCTGGCCCAGCGCAATTATGCGGTTCGTGGCTCCACCGGCGTTGAACTTCAACATCAAGTCGCCCGGGTGGAGGTCCCTGCAGCGGAGCTGGTTCATGATCACTCCTGGGAGCACGAGGCTCTTCGGGAAGCGGGGGTGGCGAGGGATTCACCGCGGTCGTGTTCAAGCTACGGGCCGTGCGCATCGCTCGCTACTGAAACTGACATCTCTACGGCCTCGATGCGCGGAGTCTCCTGCGGTCGGCGCCCGTGCCCGGGCCGGTTGGCCCGCGACGTCCGAGACTGCCTTTTGAGCACTGATGGATGATGGAGTTCTCATGACACTGGCGCTGCTTGTTCTGGTAACCCCCATCGGGGCGTCCACGGTGCCCGCCCGACCGGCCGCGCCCTACGCGGATCGCGTCGAGATCCGCCGGACGTCCTACGGCGTCCCACACATCCTGGCCGACGACTTGGCCGCGCTGGGGTACGGGATGGCGTGGGTGCAGCTCGAGGACTTCGGGTTCCGGGTGGTCGCCAACCTGCTGCGCGGCCGCGGTGAGCTGGCACGCTACTTCGGGCGTGACTCGATCGAGTCGGACGTGCATTTCCGTCAGACGCACCGCTTCGCCGTGGAACGGTTTCATCTGCTCGAGCGCGGCACGCGGGACCTGTTCGCGGGGTGGGCGGCGGCCGTGAACCGCTACGTCGCGACCCACGCGGACGTGTTTCCCGCGTGGACCCCGCACGACTTCACCGCG
>JBFGDF010000015.1:0-39250 GCA_041580775.1 Gemmatimonadales bacterium | reverse complement strand
GGCGCTCGCCGTGCTCCGGCCAACACCCACCACCGCCGCCGCGTGAGCGGACCCGACTGAACCTCGCCTAGCGCGCTGGCAGCGTGCGCAGCGCGCGGTACAGGCGCGCGTTGAGGTCCGCTCCGGTGAGGCCGGTGTGCTGCTCCGGCGCATGCGGCTCGTCCGGAACCCCGAGCGCCGCCGCCAGGCGGCCCCCGGTCAGCTCGCGGTAGCCTCGACCCCAGGCCATCGACGGGAGGTCGAGCACGAAGTAGTGATACAGCTCGCGCCACGAGCGGCCGGACTCCCGGAAGAGATGATCGAGGAACGCCGCGTCGAACCAGCTGTTGAAGGCGACGAGCATCACATGGCGCCCGCCGACGATCGCGTGATGGAAGGTTGTGAGGCTGTCGGCCGCGCGCGCCGGCAGGAGCGCGCCCAGCGCCGCCCACCGCGTGGGGTCAAACGCGTTCACCCGGCGCGCGCCCTCCGACGTGCGCTCCGGGTGCCGCGGCTGAATCCGCACGAAGAAGCGGCCCACCTCCACCCCTTCGAGGTCGGTCAGCACGAGACCGAGATCCACCGGCTCGTGGAAGCCCGGCACGAGGCCTGTGGTCTCGATGTCAACAAAGGCGAGCAGCCAGTCGGCGGGCGCGTCGGCGGGCCAGGTCGCGGCGATCGGAGCGGCATCGGTGGCTGCCACGAAGGCCGGCACGGGTGGCTCGCTTCCGCGGCAGGCCAGCGCCGCGATCAGGAGAGAGACGCAGTGCCAGCCGCCCCTCACGGCACCACCTCCGCCGCAGCCGTCCCGACCGCCGGAAGCAGCCGATCCAGCACTTTCGCCGACGACAGCACGCCCGGCATGCCCGCACCGGGGTGCGTGCCCGCCCCCACGAGAAAGAGACCGTCGACGTCTTCGGATCGGTTGTGAAACCGGAAGTAGGCCGACTGCTGCAGGATGGGCTGAATCGAGAAGCCGGTGCCGTGGAGACTCAGGAGCGTGTCGCGAAAGTGCTCGGGCGTGACGTAGAACTGCTCGACGAGATGCTCTCGGAGGCCGGGCAGCACCGTGTCTTCCAGATGATCGATGATCCTGTCCTTGAGCCGCGGACCTTCGAGCGACCAATCAATCGACCCCTGCAGGTTGGGGACCGGCGCGAGAACGTAGAACGCCTCGCACCCCGCCGGCGCCATGGAAGGGTCCGTACGGGTGGGAGCATGCAGGTAGAGGCTGAAGTCGTGGGGCAGCCGATGCCCGTTGAAGATGTCCGCCAACAGCCCCTTGTAGCGCGGACCCAGCAGGATCATATGGTGGGCGAGGTCGGGATAGGTTCTGCGTGTCCCGAAGTACAGCACGAACAGCCCCATCGAGTATTTGAGCCGCCGCAGACGCCTGTTCGTCCACTTGCGCCGGAATTCCGGCGCGATCAAGCGCTGGTACACGAATGGCGCATCGGCATTGGCGACCACCACGTCGGCGCGGAGCCGCTCACCGCCCGCCAGGCGGACTCCGGTCACCCGGGTGCGTGCCCGTCCACCGTGCCGCTCGCAAGTGATCTCCTCCACCGTCGCACCGAGCCGGACCGTGACGCCCTCTTCGTCCAGCAGGCTGCCGAGGGCTGCCACGATGCTCGCCGTGCCGCCCATGGCGAAGTGGATGCCCCATTCCCGCTCGAGGTAGTGAATCAGCGTGTAGATCGAGGTCGTGGTGAACGGGTTTCCGCCAACGAGCAGCGGCTGGAAACTGAAGACCTGCCGCAGGGCCGGATGCCGGATGTACTTCGCGACGAATCCGTAGACGCTGCGATAGCTCTGGAGCCGGATCATCGTGGGCACGATCCGCAGCATTGCCCGCACATCGTGAAACGGAAGGTCACCGAGCTGCGTGAAGCCGACGGCGAAGATCTCCCGGGTCCGGGCCAGAAATCGGCGGTACCCCTCGACGTCCGCCGGATTGAATCGCCGGATCTCCGCTTCGGTGTCCGCCACCGTGCCGCCGTAATCGAAGGTCCGGCCGTCATGGAAGCGGATTCGGTACCAGGGCGCCAACGGTACCATGCGCAGGTAGTCGGCCATCCGCTTGCCGAAGAGCTGGAAGAGCTCGTCGAACAGAAACGGGGCGGTGACCACGGTCGGGCCCGCGTCGAACACGAAGCCGTTCCGCCGGTACACGGCCGCCCGGCCGCCGAGCTGGTCTAGCCGATCTACCAGCGTGACCCCGTAGCCCCGCGCCCGCAGCCGCAGGGCGGCCGCCAGGCCGCCGAGGCCGGCGCCGATCACGATTGCCTGCGGCGGCGTGGGCATCGTGGGTCAGATCCGTTTCGCCGCCAGCCAGCGGCGCAGCTCGGGCAGGGGCAGGGCATTGAGCACGTGCGCGGGCGCGAGCCAGGCCCGACGGGCCTGCTCCACTCCATAGCGCATGAAGGCCAGGTCCGGCACCTGATGCGCATCCGTGCTGATCACGACGGGAACCCCGAGCTCCCGGGCGGCGAGGAGGTGCGTATCGCGCAGGTCGAGACGGTGCGGATGCGCGTTCAGCTCCACGGCCACGTGGTGCTCCTTGGCGCAGTGCAGCACGGCATCCAGGTCGAATGCAAACGCCTCGCGCCGATTGAGCAGCCGCCCGGTGGGGTGCGCCAGAATGTGCACCGCCGGGTGTTGCAGGGCGTTCAGAATGCGTGTGGTCTGCTCAGCGGCCGGCAGGTCGAGCAGGGTATGCACCGACACGAGCACGACGTCGAGCTGGGCAATCATCTCATCTTCGAGATCCAGCGACCCGTCGCGCAGGATGTCGATCTCCAGACTGCGGAGCAGGGTAATGTCATCCCGCCCAGCCGTCACCTCCGCGATCTCCGCCCACTGGCGTCGCAGGCCCGCCGCGTCCAGCCCCCCGGTCATGGCCAGGTTCTTGGAGTGATCCGTGATCGCGAAATACTCGTAGCCGCGGGCGATACACCCCTGTAGCATCTCGGCGATGGACTGCTTGCCGTCGGACCACGTCGAGTGCATCTGGAGGTCGCCGCGCAGATCGGCGAGGGTGAGCAACGTCGGCAGGAGGCCACGGTCGGCGGCTTCGATCTCCCCGCGGTCCTCCCGGAGCTCTGGCGGGATCCAGGGGAGGTTCACTGCGGCATACACGTCTTCCTCGGTGGCACCCGCGACCCGGCGCCCGCCGTTGGCGCCGCGCTCGTCGGTTCCCTCCTCGACCTCGAACACGCCGTACTCCGAGATGCTGAGTCCCCGGGCCACCGCCCGCTAGCGGAGCTTGACGTTGTGCGCCTTCGACCCGGTGAAGTACTGCAGCGCCGCGCCGTAGCTCGCCTCGGGCAGCACCCGCAGATCGACCTGCAGCCCCGACTCGAGAATCACGGTTCCGCGCGTGTCGCCGGACATCTCGACTTTCCGCACGCGGGGATAGCTGGTGAAGTGCGCCATGACCGGCCCGGGATCCGCCGCAATGGCCAGAATGTCGATGTCGCCGACCGTCTCCAACCGGCGGCGGTAGCTCCCGGCGACCGCCACCTGCTGCACGCCCGCCAAGGCCCGGAGATGGGCCAGGAGCGGCTCCACGAGCTGGTCGGCGTCCGCGAGCCGGACCCGGTTGCCGCGCTGGCGGACCGTCGCGATCCCGCCGAGGATGCGCGCCTGCGTCTTCTTGCCGAACCCCTCCAAGGCCTCGATCCGTCCCTCCTGGGCCGCCGTCTCCAACTGGTCCAGCGTCTCGATACCCAACTGCTCCCAGAGCTTTCGCGCCCGTTTCGGCCCGACGCCGGGGAGCCGGACGAGGTCGATCAGCGAATACGGGATCGTGCGCTGCAGCTCTTCTAGGACGGTGAGTCGGCCGGTGTCAACCAGTTCCCGGATGTGGCTGGCCATGTCCTTCCCGATGCTGGGAAGCTCCGTCAGATCCGCGGCGGCGGCGACCAGATCGCGCAGCGGCGTGGGATGTTCTTCGATCGTCCGAGCGGCGTTTTCATACGCGCGCACGCGAAAGGGATTCGCGCCCTGAATCTCGAGCAAGGTGCGCACGTCGGAGAGCACGCGGGCAATCTCGGTGTTTTCCATCGTCACCCACCGATACCGTGCTCGCGCAGCAGCGCCAGGAACCCGGCCTCGTCGAGCACGGCGACTCCAAGTTGCTCGGCCTTGGCCAGCTTGGATCCCGGATCCGTGCCGGCCACGACGTAGTCGGTCTTCTTGCTCACCGAGGAGACGGTCCGTCCGCCGTGGGCAGTCACGAGTGCCTCGGCCTCCTCCCGTGACATCGTCGCCAACCCCCCCGTGAAGACGAACTTGCGGCCCGCCAGCACCTTGTCGACTGACGCTGGGCGCGGGGTTTCCCGCAGCCGGATCTTCCCCACGAGGCGATCGAGGGCCTCGGCGTTGCGGGCGTCGCGAAAGAACGCGGTAATCTGCTCCGCCATCTTGGGGCCGACGCCCTCCACCGCCTCGAGCGCCGCTCGGTCGGCGGCGCGCACGGCCGCCAAGGTCCCGAAATGAGCCGCGAGATCCCGGGCGACCGCCACCCCCACCTCGGGGATCCCGAGTCCCAGCAGCAGGCGCGCGACGTCCACGTCGGCGGCTCCCTGAATGGCCGCAATCAGATTGGCGGCCGATTTCTCCGCGAATCGCTCCAGGGGCAACAGATCCTGCTCCGTCAGGTCGAACAGCTGGTCCAGACGGGTCACGAGGCCTTCGGCCACGAGCAGCTTGGACGACTCCTCGCCCAACCCCTGGATGTCGAGCGCGTGGCGCGAGGCGAAATGCTGAATGCGACCCGCCAGCTGCGCCGGGCACCGGAACCCGTTGGGGCAGACCGTAAACGGCCCGCGCTCGATCAGCGCAGTTCCACAGGAGGGACACACGTCGGGTAGGCGGAAGCGCGTCCCGCGGCGCCGGTCGGATTCCTCGATGCGCTCGACCACCTGGGGAATGACGTCGCCGGCCCGCTGCACGCGTACCAGATCCCCCTCGCGGATGTCCCTGCGGGCCACTTCCTCGCGGTTGTGGAGCGTGGCTCGGCTCACCGTCACCCCACCCAGTTCCACCGGGCGCATCAGCGCCACCGGTGTGACGACGCCGGTCCGCCCCACGCTCGCGATGATCTTGAGGACGCGCGTGACCTCCTTGCGTGGCGGGAACTTGAACGCGTACGCCCAGCGGGGGTGGCGGGCCGTCATCCCGAGGCGCTCCCGAGCGGTCACGTCGTCGAGCTTGATCACGACCCCGTCGATCTCGTAGTCCAGGTCGTCCCGGCGCGCGAGCAACTCGGCATGGTAGGCGAGCACATCCTCGGCGGTGCGGCCGGACCGGATCAGCTCAGGCACCGGAAAGCCCCAGGCGCGGATGGCTGTCAGCACCGCGTCGTGCGAGGCGAACGCCATGCCGCGCACCACCAGCACGTCATAGACGTAGATGTCGAGCGGGCGCTGGGCCGTGACGGTCGGGTCGAGCTGCCGCAGCGACCCGGCGGCGGCGTTGCGCGGGTTCGCAAACGGCTCCCCCCCGTGTTCCAACAGGCGCTCGTTGAGCTGCTCGAATCCGCTGAGGCGCATTATGACCTCGCCCCGCAGTGCCACGAACGCGGCGGCCGGACCGCGCGGATCGAGACGCAGCGGGACCGTGGGGATCGTGCGGACGTTCTCCGTGATGCCCTCGCCGTTCACGCCGTCACCGCGCGTGGCGGCCCGCACCAGCGCGCCGTCCTCATACACCAGCTCCACCGACGCGCCGTCGAGCTTCGGCTCGAGCACGTACTGGACACCCGCGTCGCCGAGTTCCTTGCGCAGACGCGCGTCAAAGCGGCGCAGCGCCGCCTCGTCCCGGTCCGAATCCAGGCTCAGCATGGGGGCGGCATGCGCCACCGTCGGGAATCGATCGAACGCCGCCCCGCCCACACGCTGCGTGGGCGAATCCGGTGACACCAGATCCGGAAACGCCGCTTCGACGGCGCGGAGCTCGGCGAACAGCGCATCATACGCCTCGTCCGAGATCTCCGGCCGGTCCTTGACGTGATACAGGTAATCGTGGTGACGGAGTTCGGCCCGCAGCTCCCGCACGCGCCGCTCCGCCCGAGATCGCTTCACGCGGTCACCCTCACCGGCTCACCACCACAGCACGTGCTGCCACAGGAACTCCGCATTGCTCATTCGCCGGCGGATCATCTCCACGCGCGCCCGGTATGGGTCGCTGCCCGTGTCCGGACCGTCCGGATGCCACCGCGACGGGCGAGACAAGGCCGCCGCAAGGTACGCGCTCTCCGCTTCCGTCAGGAACAACGGCGCCTTCCCGAAATAGCGCTCCGCGGCAGCCGCCGCCCCGAACACCCCCGGCCCGAACTCCACCACGTTGACGTACAGCTCCAGAATCCGCCGCTTCGGGAGGTGCCGCTCGATCTCCACCGTCAGGATCGCCTCCCGCAGCTTGCGCCACACCGTGCGATCCGGCGCGAGCCACAGGTTCTTCGCCAGCTGCTGCGTGATCGTCGATGCGCCGCGGGCGCGCCCCCCGGCCCGCGCGTCGCGCCAGGCCGACCGGATCTCGAACCACGAGAACCCGCGATGATCGTAGAACTCGATGTCCTCCGCCACGACCACGGCCCGGAGCAGATGGGGCGAGATCTCCCGGAGCGGGACCCAGCGCCACGCAATCGCGCCGGACCCGAGCGTCGCCCGGTTCCGCTCCACCCACGCCACGCGCGTCGGATTCTCGACCGCCAGCCGCGGCACGTCGGGCCAGCTCCGCCAGGCGCGGGCCCCAAGCAGCCCGAGCGCACCCAGCGCCAGCCCCGCGCCCCAGCGCGCGACCTGCCGCCGCGATGGGCGACGAGTCCGTGGATTGCCTGTCAAACGTTCCTCGAACACGTTCCTAGACAAAGATTTGACGATGGTCGGGTCCGCCGATTAGCCTTCACGATCCGACTGCAATCTGTTTGGACGTTCGCGGGAGGGACAGGTGTCGACGCGCATTGACTGGTTCTATCGGCGACCGGGCTGAGCGACCTGCCGACGCGCGCAGGAGTTTCTTGCGCCTCGCAAGCCAACGATCGGTGAGGACGTGAACGCTAGGACGACGAAGATCGGGCGGGCCGAGGCCCTCCGTCTGGCCCGGCGCACCCATCGCGTCGCCGTGGCGAAGGGCCGGCGCGTGTACGAGTTCGACATGCGCCGGGATCCACCACCGGCGCGGGTCCTGGCTGCGGCCTTGCTTGGCCCGACCGGCAATCTGCGAGCCCCCGCCGCCGTCATCAACGATACGCTCGTCGTGGGGTTCACGCCCGAGCTCTACGCCAAGGTGTGCGCGTGAGCGCCGTGGCACCCACGGCCACGGTGCCCGAAATCCGGATCCGCGCCGTAAACGACGCTCCGTTCCGCCCCGACGGCGATTTCGTGCTGTACTGGATGACGGCCTTCCGCCGGGTGCGCGGCAATTTTGCGCTCGACCGGGCTGCCGACCTTGCGCAGGTCTTCGGACAACCCGTGCTCGTGTTGGAGCCGTTACGGTGTGGCTACCCGTGGGCCGCCGACCGGTTTCACCGCTTCGTTCTGGATGGGATGGAGGACAACCGGCGCGAGCTGGACCGGGCGGGCCTTGCGTACTTCCCATACGTCGAACCTCGCCCGGGAGCGGGGAAGGGGCTGTTGGCCGCCCTTGCCGAGCGGGCCTGTGCGGTCGTCGGCGACGATTGGCCCGGGTTCTTCCATCCCCGCATGCTCGAGGCTGCGGCCTCCGTGCCCGTCGCCTGCGAAGTCGTCGACGGGTGCGGCCTCTTGCCGCTCCGGGCCACGGATCGCCCCTGGCCCTCGGCCTACGCCTTCCGCCGCATGCTGCAGCGCACCCTGCCCGAGCACCTGGCCACGATGCCGGGCGACCGGCCGCGGCGCGGTTCAGGGGAACAGGCCGTGATTCCGCGTGCCGTCCGCGACCGCTGGCCGCCGGCCGATGGGGCACTCCTGAGCGGCCAGATCGGGCTCGAGGCGCTGCCCCTCGATCACACGGTGGGTACGGTACCGCTTCAGGGAGGAGCCACCGCGGCCCGCCGTCGCCTGCGCGAGTTCCTGAGGCGCCTCGATCGCTACCCGGAGGACCGCAATCAGCCGGAGGAGGAGGCGGCCAGCGGGCTCTCCCCGTACCTCCACTTCGGGCACATCTCGACCCAGGAGATCCTCCAGGCCCTCGCGCGTCGGGAGGGCTGGACACCCGACCGCTTGGCGCAGCGCGCCACGGGGAAGCGGGCCGGGTGGTGGGGCATGAGCTCGGCGGCAGAGGCGTTCCTCGACGAGCTGGTGACCTGGCGAGAGGTCGGCCTCAATGCCGCAGCCCACCTGCCCAACTACCGGCGTTACGACTCCCTCCCTGAGTGGGCGCAGCAGACGCTGGCGGAGCACGCGGCAGACCCGCGTCCCAGCTCGTACGGGCTCTCGGCCCTGGAAGCGGGCGAAACCCACGATCCGCTGTGGAATGCGGCCCAGAATCAGCTCCGCCGCCACGGCGTGATGCACAACTACCTGCGGATGCTGTGGGGGAAGAAGATCCTGGAGTGGAGCGCCAGTCCGGAGCGCGCCCTCGAGGTCATGGTGGAGCTCAATAACAAATACGCATTGGACGGGCGGGACCCGAACTCCTACAGCGGGATCTTCTGGTGCCTCGGCCGCTACGATCGCCCATGGGCGCCCGAGCGCCCTATCTTCGGCCGGATCCGGTACATGAGTTCAGCCAATACGGCGCGGAAGTTCCGGGTCAAGAACTACATCGCCGAGCATGGTGGGGAGAAGGGTGCGGATGTTGAGCGGGGAGTATCAACATGATGTTGTTTCGAGATGTAGCATGTTAACTGATTGACATACAGGCAGATATGGATCACGACAACCAAAATGGTTGACGTTTTCTTACGCTTGAGCCGCGCGCCAGGCCTCGTAGGAAGCCGCAGTGTTGATAAGTGCGGTGTGCCGGTCCGGCGCATTTCGCTCCCCCGCACCGTGGTGGGTCCGAAGACCGTCTACCCCACCACCCGGCGTCCGATGAGCCCCACCTCCCGACCCTTCCACAGCACGCGGCCCCACAAGTGCGCGCTCGCCGAGTCGAGTTGGAGGACCGACCACAGGACGAACGAGAGCGGTGCCAGGAGGGATACCCAGACGGGGAAGCGGGTGAAGCGATCCGACAGGAACTTGGTGAAGAGCACGGCCCCGAGGAACCACGGAGAGAGCAGGGGGCCGATGACGAAGAGGAACAGCGATCCCCCGTAGAAGGCCGCGAAGGGCAGCACCGCCCCGCCCATGAGCAAAAAGGCGTTCTTCCTGAATCCGCGCCACGCGTCGCCGAATCCGTCGTACATCCACACTTCGAGTTCCGCCTGCAGATTGGCGAAATGGGTGATGACACCGCGGGCGGCGAGGAAGCGTCCAATCCGCACGTCTTCCAGCACCTCTCCCGGGTGAGCGCGATGCGGCTCGTGGGCGTGATAGAGTTCCCGGCCGATCATCCAGCACTGGCCGTTCAGGGCGGAGAGGCGGGGACTCGGACGCCGTGCCGTCAGGGGGAGGGGGAGACTGGTCAGCAGCGCGTAAGGCACGGCTGAAACCAGCAGCCCGCCGCCGCCGCGGAAGTGCGGGATGGCCGTGAGAACCGACCCTGCCGGAAGGGCGGCATACCAGCCGGCTATCCGGGCCAACGCGAGGTCATCCGTGAGCGCCGTGTCGGCATCCAGAAAGAGCAGCACGTCGCCGCTCGCGACCCGGGATCCCTGATAGAGCGCGTGGACCTTCCCCACCCAGCCGGGGGCCAAGGCATCGCCCCGGAGCACCTGCACCCGCGAATCACCCGTGCTACTGGCGAGGGCGAAGGTCCCATCCTCGGACTGGTCGTCGTAGATCACCACGTCGAAATCCACGTTGCGCTGGCGCAGCAACGACGGAAGCAGCCGCCGGAGATTCCGCTCCTCGTTCCGGGCCGGCACGATGATCGAGATGTGCCCGACGAAGGGTGGCATCGGTCCGCGACGCGCGCGCGCGAGGTGCCACAGGTTGGCGATGAGCACGGCGGCGATCACACCGTAGGTCGCCCAGAGGAGTGCGTGCAGCATCAGGTCGACGACCCGAGGGGTGTGGGGCCGTGGGGCGTGGGCGGTCGGAGCAGCCGCGTCATGACCGCACGCTATGTGACGTTCGTCGATGCGGCAATGCGGGTGCGGCGGACGGCCTCACGTCGACCCACGCAGCAGACGGCGCATCCAGCGGAGATTCCACCGCTCTTCCGGGCCCGGGCGGCCCTCGTACAGGACGTGCCGTTCCCCCTCCGGGCGCCGCAGGCGCTGCCGCAGCTCCTCCAGCTCCGCTCGCTCCGAGCCGCGGGGTGATCGGCGGGGCGGGCCCGCGGCGAGGAACGCCGTCGGGCGGGAGTCCCGCCACCAGGTCACGTGGATCGCCACCGGCCACCAATGGGGCGCGCCGAGGACGCGATGGAGCCGGTCCAACCGCTCGGGCGTGAACGGGCGCAGCGGTTCGTCCGGGGAATGCAGGGTACCTTCGGGGAAATAGCAGAGCACGCTGGCGGGACGGCGTTGCAGAGAGCGTCGCGTCCGTCGGATGGTGGCGGCACGTCGAGCGGAGTCATCCCGGGGAAAGGGGAGCGCGCCCTGCGTCGCGAAGAACGGGAAGCGTTCGAGTTCCTCCATCCAGACCACGAACGGGCGCCCGAGTGCCTGGGTGACGAGCAGCCACAGCAAGTGGCCGTCGTAGAAGGACTGGTGATTGGCGACGAGCACGGCGGGGTAACCGTGCGGCAGGGCGGGTGGCGATCCGAGCCACACGATCCGCCGAAACCCGCGCCGCAGGTCCCGCCGGATCAGCGCGGCCACGAGGTGGCGGACCACGTCAAGACGTCGCGATCGCGCCCTCGACAAGATCGGCGGCAGGGACCGCAGCGCGCCGCAGCCCCCACAGACCGCCAAGGCCGAGCACCAGTTTCCGGTCGAACGACGTCGCGGCGCGCCGGCGGAAGTTGTCGTACCCGTTGCGACGAATCTCGTCGTGGATTCCCTGATAGGCGCGCGCCGCTACCGCCACCGGGCGACGAAGGGACGCCGGCAGGGCGGGCAGGGTCTCGAACGCGCGCGCGTAGTGCGCGTCCGCCTGCCCCATCACGTGCTCGCACAGGGCCCGGTACGCCGGCAGGATGGCCTGGTCCCCACGCTGCATCGCCTCGAGATGACGCCGTGTCAGCCCGAACTGGGCCAAGAGGGAGGCCGGCAGGTACACGCGGTCGGCCGCGAGGTCGGCGCCCACGTCTCGCAGGATGTTGGTGAGCTGCATCGCGTGCCCCATGGCGGCGGCTCGCTCGAGCACCGCACGATCACGCACGCCGAACAGCTCGGTGAGCCACAGGCCGACGACCGACGCGACCCGGTACGTATACCTCGACAGCTCCGCTTCCGTCGTGATGCACACTCGGCCGAGATCCATGCGCGCGCCGGCCACCAGCGTGGCCGCGTACCGGAAGGGCACCTCTCCGGCCCGCATGTCCCCCATGGCCCGGTCGAGCACGGGGATCCCGGTCACGGCACCGCCGTAGGCCCGCCGGGCGGCATCCAGCCACGCATCCAGCAGCCGGTGTCGGACCTCGGCCGAAAGGCCAGGCTGGCGATCCACGAGATCGTCGGTCAGCCGGCAGAAGGCGTAGACCGCGGTCACCCGATCGCGCGCCGCAGCGGGGAACAGGCGCGCGGCGAACCGAAACGTGCCGGCATGGCGCCCGAAATAGCGCCGCCGGCCGGTCGTCGTGCCGAGGTCGTACGTGCCAGATACCCGCTCGACGATGGCCGTGGCAGTGCTTCGCGCGGCTGCGGCCATCTCCATGTGGACCGCGTCCGCGGCCCGCGTAAACCAGCCGGCGAGCAGGTGCCGGGCCACCGCGGCACCACCTGGCAGCCCGCGCAGTTCCTCGTCGACCGTAGCGACGGCCGCGCCCAGCCGGTCTAACGCGCGGCGGGCGGGAGGGTCCCCACCTCCGAAGAGGTGGCGGGCGATCTCCTCGGACCCGCGCCCGGCAGGCAACGCCGGCGCGTCGAGCAGCGGCCAGGTCCATACGCGAGCGGAGTAATCCTTGAGGGGTGCCTTCCCGCTCTCGGCGTGCGGGCAATAATCGAGCAGGTCGTCGACCATCTGGTAGACGCACCCCAGGCTGCGGCCGGCAGCAGCCCAATGCGTGGCGTTCGCGCCGTGCAGCGCTGCTCCCATGCCGAGCGCACAGGCGAAGAGCTCACCGCTCTTGTCCCCGACGATGCTCCGGTACGTGTCCCAGTCGAGCGAGCGGTGGCGTGCGGCCGCCTGCCGCTTCTCCCCGGCCACGGTGCGCTCCACGGCCCGGGCGAACATCTCAACGAAGGCAAGACTGCCGGTGGCCGCCGCGAGCCGATACGCGACGGTGAGCAGATGATCCCCTTCCACCAGCGCTGCGGCGATGCCGTCCGTGGCCACGGTGGTGGGCTCCCCTCGCCGAGTCGCCGCTTCATCAATGACGTCGTCGTGCGTGAGGGACGCTTCGTGGGCCAACTGGATGGCGAGCGCCCCCCGCCAGAAGCGGCGGTCACCCTGGATCCCGAGCGCTTCGGCACCGGCGAGCGCCACCAGCGGGCGGAGCAGCTGGCCCCGCAGTTCCGGCACCGGGAGACCCGCGGCTAGCGTCTCGGCGCGGACTGCGGCCAGCCCTTGGCGGACCGTCCGCTGTGCCGGACTCAGATCGGCATCCGCCTGCGATCCCGGGTGGTCGCTCGGGACCAGCGCGGACGCGAACACGTCGACGAGCGGCGCGGCGGCACTCACGCGTGGATCTCCGCTCGTGTGGGCAGAAGGCCGCGGGTCCGTGGGTGGTGGAAGTAGCCGATCGCCGCCAGCGCACCCAGGGCGACGAGCGTCGTGCCGACCCCGAGCCAGAGGCCGGCCGCCACGAGCATGCCGACAGGCATGAGGAGGTTGGCCAGGCAATAGGCGCCGAGCCACCCGGCACTCAGCCGATCGATCCAGCGGTCGGCCCGGAGGCCCACGAGCGCTGCCATGAGCGCCAGGCCGGTGAGATACCAGCCGGCCAGGTTCAGCCAGGGCATCCCGTAGTACGGGCCGGAATCGGCCCAGCGCCAGTAGGGCGTGAGGAAGCTCATGGCCGGATCCAACGCGAGATCCCACGCGAGCAGGATGGCCGCCGCGGCCATGACGCGAGCCGCGCGCCCACGGCCGCGCGTGACCACTCGTCCGAAGTAGAACGACGGCACCACCATGCAGAACCAGCTGAGAGGAATCACGTGCGGCACGCGACCGAACCACTTCGCGCCCAGGAGATCGCTGTAGGCATAGCCGCCGAACGGGACGCCGTAGCCCGTGCCCACAAACTCGCTCAGGAAGCTCAAGGCGTAGACAACCCCGAACGCGGGCACCCAGCGCCAGCCGGCGGCGCGCGTGAGGACGGCGGCGAGGACGGCCCACGCGATCCACACCTTGGCCGCGCCGACGTTCGCGTAGATCACGCCGTAGGTCCGCGCCGCACCCGGGACCCGGGCCACGAGCTCAGGGTGCAGGCCGAAGGTCGCAAACCCTGCAAGTGATGCGATGACAACGGCATAGAAGGCACCCAGCAAGACCCGATCGAGCGGGTGCGCCCGGGCGTCTCGGCTCACGAGAGGCATGGAAGAGGGTCCTCGCTTGTCTGGCATTGGACAAGTATATAACTTGGACAAAGCCTAGACAAGAGTTGGGTGAAGACGGTGAGTGATGCGATCAGCAACCTCCCGGTCGTGATCGTCGGCGCGGGGCTCGCGGGCCTTGCCTGCGCGGTCGACTTGCAACGGGCCGGCGTGGCGTGCCTGCTGCTGGAGGCCGGGGACGGCGTGGGCGGCCGGGTCCGGACCGACCGGGTCGGCGGGTTCCAGCTGGATCGCGGGTTTCAGGTGCTGCTCACCGCCTACCCTGACGCGCGCGCGCTGCTCGACTACGGGGCCCTCAGGCTGCAGGCGTTTGCCCCGGGCGCCCTGGTGCGGATCCGCGGCCGGTTTGCACGGCTGGGCGATCCCTTCCGGCGACCGCAGGACACGCTCGCGACCCTCGCGGCGCCGATCGGGACGCTCGCCGACAAGCTCCGCATCGTTCGCCTGCGCCGCCGCGTCCGCCATGGCACGCTGTCAGACCTGTTCCAGCGCCGTGAGACCTCCACGCTCGCCACCCTGCGGCAGCACGGGTTCAGCGAGCGCGTGATTGGCAGGTTCTTTCGGCCGTTTCTGGGAGGCGTCCTCCTCGATCCGGAACTGACCACCACGAGCCGGATGTTCGAATTCGTCATGCGGATGTTCGCCGGGGGTGACGTCGCGATTCCGGCCGCCGGGATGGGGGCCATCCCGGATCAGCTTGCCGGTGCACTGCCACCGGGAAGCGTGCGGCTCGGCGCCCGGGTCATCGCCGTCCGGCCAACTGGTGTGACGCTGGCGGGCGGACACGTGGTCCGGGCGCGCGCCGTGGTGGTCGCGACCGACGGCCCGGCGGCGGCCGAACTCGTCGAGGTCCCGGCACCGGCGTCACGCGCCGTGACCTGTTTGTACTTCGCGGCGCCACAATCGCCGGTCCGCCGTCCGCTGCTCGTGCTGGACGGAGAGGGCCGCGGGCCCATCAATAACGTGGCGGTCCTCACCGACGTCGCGCCCAGCTATGCGACATCCGACGAGGCCCTGGTTTCGGTCAGTGTGCTCGGGGACCCACCGGCCACGGACGCCGCGCTCGAAGCGGCGGTACGTCTCCAGCTCGGCCGCTGGTTTGGACGCGCGGCGATGCGCTGGACGCACCTGCGCACGTACCGGATCCGCCACGCGCAGCCGGCCCAACCGGTCGGGGCGCTCGATCCCCCGGAACGGCCCGTGCGAGTGCGCGCTGGCCTCTTTGTCTGCGGGGATCACCGCGCGCACGCCTCGATTCAGGGGGCGTTCGCGTCGGGGCGACGGGCGGCGGCGGCCGTCCTGCGCGACGGCGGGACGGGCTAGAAGATGCCGGGCGTCGCGTCCCAGCGCCGATCGCGGGCCGCCGTATCCTCGGGTCGGGCGACCTCTGGATTGAGCCACTCGATGAGCGCGGCGTAGCCGAGGCTCTCGGGATCCCGACCGAGATAGCCCTGCACCACGCCAAACACCTGAAACCCCTCGCGCAGCTGAAACGAGAGTGTCGGGTCCTTCAGCCGGCCGTGCAGGATGTTCAGGACGTACTCCTCGGGGCCCATCCGGTCGGCATACCGGTGGTAGCCCCGCAGGCGGGCTCCCGCGCGAATCCGCAGTAACCCCAGACGCTGCGCGATCCCCCGGCGCGCGGCGTAGAGCCGCCTCCCGATCCGGCGACGCTGCATTTCGGGATGCACCATCACCTCCGCGCCGTAGAGCGTCCGGCCGGACGCGTCATGGTTTTGGAACGTGCCGGCGCCCGTGAACGAGCGCCAGGTGGCCGTGGGGTCGTAGGCGTCCCAACTGAGGATCAGACTCGCCGCCATCCCCACCACGCGCTCGTTCGGCTCGGTGACCGCCACGAGCTGTCCCTCGGGGAACACCTCAAGATGTGAGCTGAGCTGCGCCTCGGACCACGGGAGGCTCTCGGGATACACCGCGCGGCACAGCCCGATGATCCCCGCCGCGTCCCGCGGTTCGGTGGGACGGATGACAACCGGCGGCGGACGGTGCTTCACAGAATCTGCACCTCCGGGTCCTTGACCAGCTCGGTGGTCCGCCGGCTGTCGAGCAGCGGCAGCACGGTGCCGCTCGAGCGGGTTTCCACGATCGTGCGCAGATTGAGTTCCCCGATCACCATCATCTCCTGGTTGGGATTGCCCTCCGCCAGAATGCCGTCACGCGAGAAGGGGAAATCGCTCGGCGTGAGAATGGCGGCCTGCCCGTAGTTGAGGTGCACGGCCGGCACCATCGGGAGCGATCCCACCGTGTGGCTGACGATCACGTACATCTGGTTCTCGATGGAGCGGGCATGCGCGCAGTACTTGACCCGGAGAAAGCCCTGCCGATCGTCGGTACAGCTCGGCACGAGGAGCACGTGGGCATCGAGCCAGGCTGCCGCGCGGGCGATCTCCGGGAACTCGACGTCGTAGCAGATGGTGATCGCGAGGCGTCCAAAGTCGGTCTCGAAGACCCGGAGTCCGGTCCGGGGCTTCACGTTCCACTCTTCATTCTCGAACCGCGTCATGTGCAGCTTGCCCTGCACGCCGTATGCACCGCTCGGCCCGAAGAAGAAGGCCTGGTTGTAGACGCGCTCGTCCCCATCCTCCATCACCGGAATGGTCCCGCCGAGGATGTACATGCTGTGCTTGCGCGCCATGCGCTGCATGACGTCCAGGTAGGCGGGCACCTGGGTGGCCAGGTCGCGCACCTGCTGGTCGATGGGCCGCTTGACGTCTCCCAGGGTGAGAAGCTGGACGGTGAAGTACTCGGGGAACACGAGGAGGCGGCACTTGTAGTCCGCGGCCGTCTCCACCAGCGCCTCGACCTGGTCGACGAACTGGGCGAACGCCTGGACCGGGCGAATGTAGTACTGGAGCGACCCAACACGAATGCGATCCACCGTATGGCTCCCTTGAGCGAGGGCCTACTAGGTTCCGGGCGGTGCCTCCAATGCGGCCTGCGCGGCCGCCAGCCGGGCGACCGGCACGCGGAATGGCGAGCAGGAGACGTAGTTGAGACCGGCACGGTGGCAGAACTCCACGGAGCGCGGGTCTCCACCGTGCTCCCCGCAGATCCCGATCTTGAGCTTCGGGTTGGTGTCCCGGCCGAGGGTCACGGCCGACGTAATCAGCCTGCCCACCCCTTCCTGATCCAGCGTCTGGAACGGATCGTCCGCCAGGATCCCACTCTCGATGTAGAACGGCAGAAACCGGCCGGCATCGTCACGGGAAAGACCGAACGTGGTCTGGGTGAGGTCGTTCGTCCCGAACGAGAAGAACTCCGCCACTTCCGCAATGCGGTCGGCCGTCAGGGCGGCGCGGGGCAGTTCGATCATGGTCCCCAACAGATACTCCACTCGCCGTTTCCGCTCAGTGAAGACGCGCTCGGCCACCTGCCGCACCAACGCCCCCTGCCGACGCAGCTCCTCGACGTCGCCCACGAGTGGGACCATCACCTCCGGAATGACATGGATTCCCTCGGCGGCGGCATCGCAGGCGGCTTCGAAGATCGCCTCCGCCTGCATCTCGGTGATCTCGGGATACGTCAGACCCAGCCGGCAGCCACGGTGTCCGAGCATCGGGTTGGATTCCGTGAGCACGTCCACGAGGTGATGCATCCGAGCCGGCGGGACGCCGAGGCTCGCGGCCAGCGCGTTGATTTCCTCCGGCTCCCGCGGCAGAAACTCGTGCAGCGGAGGATCGAGCAGGCGGATCGTCACCGGCAGCCCGTCCATGGCGCGAAAGATCTCGACAAAATCGTTGCGCTGCATGGGCAGCAGTTCCAGCAGCGCGCGCCGCCGTTCTCCGAGACTCGGCGCCACGATCATCTGGCGCATGGAGCGCAGTCGATCGCCCTCGAAGAACATGTGCTCCGTGCGGCAGAGCCCGATCCCCTCCGCGCCGTACTCGCGGGCCCGCGCGGCATCCGTGGGGGTGTCCGCGTTGGTGCGCACGCGCAGCAGCCGTGTTTCGTCCGCCCAGCGCATCAACTCCGCGAATTCCTCCGAGAACGTCGGCTCCACCAGCGTCGCCTGGCCGAGAATCACTCGGCCCGCCGAGCCGTCCACCGTTATCCAGTCCCCCTCCCGCACGACGTGCCCGTCGGCCCGGAACAGGCGGCCCTCCTCCTCCACCTGCAGGTCCTTGGCGCCCGCCACACAACACTTGCCCATGCCGCGGGCCACCACCGCCGCGTGGCTCGTCATGCCCCCGCGCGCCGTCACGATGGCGCGGGCGGCGGCCATCCCGTGGAAATCGTCCGGGCTCGTTTCCCGCCGCACCAGGACCACCGGGTCCCCGCGGCCCCCGCGTTCGGCGGCCGTGTCGGCGTCGAACACGGCACACCCCACCGCGGCACCAGGTGAAGCCGGAAGCCCGCGCGCGATCACGGTCAGGGTCTGGTCGGGATCCACGGTGGGGTGCAGCAGCTGATCGAGTTGGTCGGGGGCTACCCGTCGGAGCGCCTCTCGGCGGGTCAGCAGGCCCTCCCGCACCATGTCGACGGCAATCCGCACGGCCGCCCTCCCGGTGCGCTTTCCCGTCCGGGTCTGCAGCAGGTAGAGCTTTCCGCGCTCGATCGTGAACTCGATGTCCTGGATGTCGCGGTAGTGCCGCTCGAGCGTCGCGGCGGTTTCCGTTAACTCGCGATAGGCGACGGGCAACCGCTCACCCAGCACGGCAAGCGGCTCGGGATCGCGAATCCCGGCGACGACGTCCTCCCCCTGCGCGTTGATGAGGAACTCGCCGTAGAGCTCGGACTCGCCGGTTGAGGGATTGCGGGTAAAGGCCACCCCGGTCGCCGAGTCCTCGCTGAGGTTGCCGTAGACCATCGTGACGACGTTGATCGCCGTGCCGAGATCTTCGGGGATCCGGTGCACCCGCCGGTAGTCCATCGCGCGCTTGTTCTGCCAGCTGCGGAACACCGCGTCGATCGCTCCCCACAACTGCTCCCAGGCATCGTCCGGGAACCCCTCGCCCGCACTGCGGGCGACCACACCCTTGAACTGGCTCACCAACTCGCGGAGGTCGTCAGCCGGCAGGTCGATTTCCCGGGTGACGCCGCGGGCCCGCTTGGCGGCCTCGAGTCCCGCCTCGAACGGATCGGCCTCGCCGGGCTGCGCCTTGAGCCCGCAGACCACGTCCCCATACATCTGAACCAGGCGGCGGTAGGAATCGAATGCGAACGCCGGGTTCCCCGACTCCGCCGCCAGCGCGTCGGCTGTCGCGTCGTTCAAGCCGAGGTTCAAAATCGTGTCCATCATCCCCGGCATGGACACCGCCGCACCCGAGCGCACCGACACCAGCAGGGGTCGGGGCCCACCGCCGAAGGTCCGGCCCGTGACGCGCTCGAGGCGCGCCATGGCGTCCCGAACCTCTGCGCGCACCGCGTCCGACAGGGCACGGGACGCGAGGTACTCGAGGCACACGCGCGTGGAGAGGGTAAACCCCGGAGGGACCGGAACGCCGAGATTGGCCATCTCGGCCAGATTGGCCCCCTTACTGCCGAGGATCGGCTTCATGGCCACGCCGCCCTCGGCGGTGCCATCGCCAAAGAAATACACGTGTTGGGTCATGGTCAGCCCACGATCAGGGGCATTGGCTCACGGTCGGGGAGATCGGCGGCGTCGTGCACGTCCGTGGGATACCGTCCGGAGAAACACGCGTCGCAATACCGATCGCCGGCGTCGACTGCGGCATGGAGCCCAGCGAGCGATAGATAGCCAAGCGAATCGACACCGAGATGGGTGCGGATCTCGGCGGTGGAGTGACTGGAAGCAATCAGCTCGGCTCGGGTGGGCGTATCGATGCCGTAGTGGCACGGCCCGGTAATGGGCGGCGACGCGACCCGGAAATGGACTTCGCGGGCCCCGGCCTGCCGCAGCATCTGCACGAGCTCGCGGGACGTCGTGCCCCGCACCAGCGAATCGTCCACGACGACCACACTCTTGCCCGCGATCACATCCTGCACGGGGTTGAACTTGATGCGCACGCCGGCAACCCGCGTCGCCTGGCCCGGGTTGATGAACGTGCGACCCACGTAGTGATTCCGGATCAGTCCGTGCTCGAGCTTGAGACCGCTGGCGTCGGCGTACCCGAGCGCCATCGCGTTGGAGGAGTCGGGCACCGAGAACACGCAGTCGGCTCCCGGCACGGGATGCTCGCGCGCCAAGGCCCGTCCGAGGGCGCGCCGCACGCGGTCGACCGACTGTCCGAAGACCGTGCTGTCGGGCCGGGAGAAGTACACGAGCTCGAAGATGCAGCGGCGCGACGGTTTGCCGGGCAGGCGGGGAAGCTCCTCCAGCCGGCCGTCCTCGATCTTGACCCAGTCCCCGGGCTCGAGCTCGCGCACTTTCCGCGCGCCGACGATGTCCAGGGCGCAGGTCTCGGAGGCCAGCACCCACCCGGCGCCGAGCTGGCCGAGCACCAGCGGCCGAAACCCGCGGGCGTCCACAATGCCGTAGACGGTACGTCCCACCGTCAGCAGCAGGGAGTAGGCGCCCTGGACCCGCTCGAGGGCGTCCTGAATCTGGTCCTCGATCCGCCGTGCATCCGAGCGCGCGATGAGATGCACCAGCACTTCGGAATCCGACGACGACTGGAAGATGGATCCCTGGCGCACCAGATCCGCGCGCAATTCGCGGGCATTGGTCAGGTTCCCGTTGTGCGCCAGAGCGAGCGGCCCGCCATGGTAGTTCACGAGACCCGGTTGCGCGTTCGCGAGGACGGAACTGCCCGTGGTGGAGTACCGGGTGTGGCCGATCGCCACATCACCCCCGAGCCGCCGCAGCGTCTCGGGGTCGAAGACCTCGTTCACCAGCCCCATGCCGCGATGCCCGTGCGCCTGGCCGTCCCGCGTGACCGACACGATCCCGGCGGACTCCTGGCCGCGGTGCTGCAGGGCGTAGAGACCGAGGTAGACGAGCTGAGCCGCGTCCTGCAAGCCGGCCACGCCAAACACGCCGCACATGGATTCAATCCTGCGGGAGGAGGGGCAGGGGGTGCCGGCGGGGATCGGCCCCGTGGTGCCTGCGGATTGCACCGCCCCGGGGACCTGCCACCCGGGTCGCCGTCATTTGGTCGGCTTCTTAGCCCGCGTGGGATGCCGCACCGTTTCCACGATGGACCGGAACAGGCCGCCCACCCCCCTGCTCGCGTTCATCTCGACGAGACGCTGCGCCTCACCCGCATCAAACCAGAGCCCGTGACAGTCGGGACACCGCTCCACTTGGATGCCCTGGTAATGCTCCACCCGGAGGTCCCCGCCGCAGCGGGGGCACTTCATGAAGTGGCTCTGCCGCTCCGCCCGCTGCGACGCCTGCTGTGCTTCTTCTTTGAGCGCCTTGATGCGCTCAGCTTCCTGGCGGACGAAATACTCTTCCTCGTTCCGGCTGGGATTGACAGGCATGGCTCAGGATGAACTCCCTCCGCCCGACACGGGCGGGGTAGGTGCGGCGGTGCGGCCCGGGGGTGACGACGACTGCCCAGAGTACGTGTGGCCGGGGCCGCGGACAATCGCATCCACGACCTGACCGTTCTCCAGGAACACGACGTCGAAGGTCCCGCACGCCAGCTCGCAGCCGTTTCGGAAGTACAGATACGTGAAGGTCCCGGCCGTGCGCTCGGCGACGGTCGGTCCCCACACACCCACCACATCGTCCCGCGACATCCCCGGATTGACCGTCCCGGTATGCGTGGGGGTCCACGGCTCCTCCGCCGCAAGCTGGACCCCGGGCTGCCGGGGCGGGGCCGCAGGCCGCTGCTGGGCCGGCGCGGCGGCGGTAGGCGTGCCGACGGGTGCGGCGGGCGCCGGGGCGGTGAGCGCGGAGTCCGTCGTCTGTGCGACGACGGCCGTCGTGTCCTGCTCGCCACCCCTGCCGATCGGGGACTTGCAGGCGGTCAGACCGATCCCGACCAACAGGATCGCGGTGCAGGTTCGCCAGGTCATGCGACGCCTCCTCACGAGAATCGTGATCCCTCTGCGCGCTCCAGACGCGCCGGCGGCAGACGGACCGGGCCCCCGCGGTGCCTCAGGTGCGGCTCCGGGGGACCATTCTAAATAATAGCGTCCGGCCATCGGCGCACGGGTCCGGCACCACCGGAGCCAACCGCCCAGCCACGACCGGCAACCGGCATGTGCCCATCCCGCGCCTGCCAGCATGGGCTCCGGGCGCGCAGCCCACCGCGATCCGGGTCACGTTGGCGCCTCGTCGCGTTCTGCCGGGTCCCCATTGCCCGCTTCGTCGCCGCGCTCGAGAAACCCCACGACGGCGGCCCGTCCGAGCCCATACGTCAGGTACGCAATCCCGAGGGGAAAGAAGAAGATGTCGCGCGACCAGATCCCGAACGCCAACACCAGGAGCACGACGGCGAGCCCCAACAGCCCCCGCAGCGTCCGTATGCCGATGCGCGGCAGGCGCGCGTACCGGATCGAGCTCACCATCGCGAGGCTCAACCCCATCGTGAGGAAGATGATGATCTGCGACCAGGGCAGGGTGGCGAGTTGCGACTGGAAGAACGCGGTCTGGGTGAACGGATAGTACGTCGCGAGCGTCATCCCGGCGGCGGGCGAGGGCAGGCCCTGAAAGGCGCCCCCCGGATCGTGCCCCGTATCGCTAGCGTTGTAGCGCGCAAGCCGGAGGGCCACGCAGACCACGAACGCATACGAGAAGAGCCACGTGAACCCGCCCTGGCTCGCGAAGACCAGGTGATACATCAGCACCGCCGGCGCGACGCCGAAGCTCACGATATCGACGAGGGAGTCGAGTTCCGCCCCAAAGCGAGAGCCCGTCTTGCTGATGCGGGCCACGCGACCGTCCAGCGTGTCCATTACACCAGCCAGCACGATGTACCAGCTGGCCCGATAGAATTCGCCGCGCGAGGCCAGGACCAGCGACCAGATCCCGAACAGCAGGTTCGCCAGGGTGAACATGCTCGGCACGACCACCACGACGCGTCGCACGTTGGGGCGCCCCCGCCGCACGCGTTTCACCGCCACTCTCCGATGACGGTCTCACCGGCCCGCGTCCGGTCACCGACCCGGACGCGGGGGATCGCGCCGGCCGGGAGGAACGTGTCGACGCGCGATCCAAACCGGATCAAGCCGAGCCGCTCGCCCTGCGCGACCGTGTCCCCCAGCGCCGGATCCGTGACGATGCGTCGTGCCACCAGGCCAGCGATCTGCCGCACCAGCACGAGCCCGCGCGCCGTCCGGATTCCGAGCGACATCTGCTCGTTGTGCTCACTCGCCTTGTCGAGCGTGGCATTGACGAACGTCCCGGGCCGGTAGGCGCGCAGCGCGACCGTCCCGCTCACCGGATGCCGGTTCACGTGTACGTTGAAGACGTTCATGAAGACCGAAATCCGCAGGGCGCGCCCGCGCAGGAACTCCGGCTCGTCCACCTCACGCACGCTCACCACGCGTCCGTCAGCCGGAGCGATGACGAGACCGTCGCCGCGCGGTCCCGGCCGCGCCGGATCCCGGAAGAAGACCGGGATCCACAGGGCCACCGGCAACCAGGCAACGGGCGCGGCCCACCACCCCCCACCCGCGACTGCGGCGAGCGCACCGAGGGCCCCGAGCACCCCGAAGCCCACCAGGATGAACGGCATCCCCTCCCGAGCGAACCTCACGCGGTCCCGGGAAGCGGCGTGCCCGTGATCTGGCGAAAGGCCGCCTGGTAGCGCTCGCTGGTGGCCTGCACCACCGCCGCCGGCAGGTCCGGTCCTGGCGCCTCGCCGTTCCAGCGTTGCTCCCGCCGCAGGCCGGCCAGGTAGTCCCGCAGCGGCTGCTTGTCGAAGCTCGGCTGCCCGCGCCCCGGGGCGTACTGCTCCGCGGGCCAGAAGCGGGAGGAGTCCGGGGTCAGCACCTCGTCAATCACCAGCAGCTCGCCCGCCGCCGTGCGGCCAAACTCGAATTTCGTATCGGCGATGATGATGCCGCGCTTCGCCGCCCGGTCGCGACCGGCGGCGTACAGCGCGAGGCTCGCCGCCCGCAGTCGTGCAGCCACCTCGGCGCCGACGGTGGCCTCCATCTGGGCGAACGTGATGTTCTCGTCGTGGCCCACGTCGGCCTTGGTCGCCGGCGAGAAGATGGGGGGATCGAGCCGCGCACTCTCCGTGAGGCCCGCCGGCAGCGGCTCGCCCGCGAGCGTGCCGCGCTCGCGGTACTCGGCCCACGCCGAGCCCGACAGGTAGCCGCGCACAACGCACTCCACCGGAAGGGGCGTGGTCCGGCGGCCCAGCATGGCCCGGCCCGCCAGCGTACGCTGGTGCGACGCCAGCGCGGGAACGCGCGCAACGATCTGGTCGACGTCCGCCGAGATGAAGTGGCTCGGCGTCACCGCCGCGAGCTCACGGAACCACCAGGCGCTCAACTGGGTGAGCACGGCTCCCTTGCGGGGGATGGGGTTGGGAAGCACGACGTCGAACGCGCTGACGCGGTCGCTCGCGACGAGCAGCAGGGTCTGGTCATCGACGGTGTAGACTTCCCGCACTTTGCCCCGTCGCATCAGCGGCAGGGGCAGCGCGCTCTCCTTCAGCGGAACGTCACTCACAGGGTTACTCCCGCCTGATCGGCGATCGCCAACGGCGCCAGCCGCTGGAGTAGAGGATCGAGATGGTCCTGCACGTACTCCGCGACCTGGGCCGGCGCCCGGCCCACGTAGCGCCGCGGGTCCAGCTCCGCCCGGAGGCGGACCGCGTCCACCTGCGCAAAGGCCGGGTCACCGGCGAGCCGGTCCAGGAGCGTGTTGGGCTCGCCCCGCTCGACGGCCTCAGCGACCGTCCGCGCATGCTGTCGAATCACCTCGTGCAGCGACTGCCGGTCGCCCCCCGCCGTCACGCCCAACATGAGCCAGCGCTCGGTGGCCATGAACGGCATCGTCCGCTCCACGTTGCGGCGGATGGTCGCCTCCCGCACTTCCAGCCCAGCCGCGAGATCTCGCGCGAGCAAGAGCAGGGCGTCCGCAGTGAGGGCGGCCTCGGGCAGCACCAGCCGGCGATTCGCGCTGTCATCGAGCGAGCGCTCCAGCCACTGGGTCGCGGCGGTATACGCGGTGTTGTCGCGCAGGGCGATGAGGTAGCGGGCAATGCCGCACAGCCGCTCCGCCCGCATCGGATTGCGCTTGTAGGGCATGGCCGACGACCCCACTTGCTCCGGCTCCGCCGGCTCGAGCAGTTCCCCCTCGTGCTGCAACAGCCGCAGGTCGGTCCCGAACTTCGAGCCCGACTGTCCCAACCCCGCCCAGCCGTCGAGCACCGCCGCGTCGACCTTGCGCGAGTACGTCTGTCCGGAAACGGGCACGGACCCCGCGAAGCCGAAGGCCGCGGCGATGCGGCGGTCCAGTTCCCGCACTTTCGCGTCGTCGCCGTCGAACAGCTCGAGGAAGCTTGCCTGGGTCCCGGTCGTGCCCTTGCACCCGCGGAACGGCAGCCGGTCCGCCGCCACCAGCAGGGCTTCGGCATCCAGCGCGAAATCCTGCGCCCACAGGACCGCGCGCTTGCCGACCGTCGTGAGTTGCGCCGGCTGGAAGTGCGTGTAGGCCACGGTCGGGCGACTCGCCTGCGCCACCGCCAGCGCGCGCAGGGCGGTCAAGACTCCATGCAGGCGTCCCAGCAACAGCCGCGTGGCCTCCCGCAGCACGATGAGGTCGGCGTTGTCGGTGACGAAGCAGCTGGTCGCACCGAGGTGGAGATACGGCCGGGCGGCCGGTGCCTGATCCCCGAAGTGGTGGATGTGCGCCATGACGTCGTGACGCAGCCGCCGTTCGTAGTCGCGCACCACGGCAAGGTCGCAGTCGTCGAGATGGGCCTGCATCGCGGCGATCGCCGGCGGGGGAATCGCGAGGCCGAGGTCGCGCTCGGTCTCCGCCAACGCGAGCCACAGGCGCCGCCAAAGTCCCGCCCGGTGGGTGGGGCTCCAGAGCTGCGCCATGGCCGGTGACGCGTAGCGGGAGGCGAGCGGCGAGGTATACGAAGCGGTCATCGCACGTAGAAGTCGGAGAAGACCAGCCGCGCGCCGCGCTCGAGGTAGACGCGGATGGCCCCGCGGCCCCGCGCCGCGCGGAGCACCCGCTCGACGTCCTCGGCGCGCTCGATCGGCACGCGATTGATCTGCCGGATCACATCGCCGGCACGCATCCCGGTCTGGCGCTGCGTCTCGTCGGGCACCACGTAGATCAGGGCACCCCGCTCACTCCGGATGCCCCGTTCCTGCCGGATGGCGGGCGTGAGGGTGATGAGCCGCACGCCCCCCAGCACGTCGACCTTCTCCGCCCGGGCGGTCGGGAGATCTTCGACCACCAGCTGCACCCGGCGTTCGCGCCCGTCGCGCGCGACGACCACCGGAATCGTATCGCCCGGCCCTGCGTCGAGCTTGACCGCTTCCCAATCGAGAAAGGTCCTGATGGTGCGCCCGCGCGACTGCACCAGCACGTCGCCGTCGCGAATCCCCACCCGCTCCGCGGGGCTCCCGGGCGTGACCCCCGTGACGGCCAGGCCGCCCCGGCGGGTCCACTCGCGCATCCCGTCGGCGCCCACCACGTCCAGCCCGACCCAGGCGCGCCGCACCGCCCCGAACTCCGTCAGCTCCCGAGCCACACGCAGCGCGCGCTCGATCGGGATCGCGAAGCCGATGCCCTCCGACCCGCCCGACTGCGAGAGAATCGAGCTGTTGACGCCGACCACCTGCCCGCTGGCAGTGGCCAGCGGGCCCCCGCTGTTGCCCGGGTTGATCGCGGCGTCGGTCTGAATCATATCGACATAGATCCCCGACTGGTTGCCCGACGGGAGGAGATTCCGCCCCACCCCACTCACGACCCCGGCGGTGACGGTCGGCTCGGTATTCCCGAGCAGATATCCGAACGGGTTCCCCACGGCCACGACCCATTCGCCAATCACCAGATCCCGGCTTGTGCCCAGTGGGGCCACCGGAACATCGCGTGCGTCGATACGCAACACGGCAATGTCCGTGAGCGGGTCTTCGCCGAGTAGCCGGGCCGGGTGCTCGGTCCCGTCCCGGAAGGTGACGACGATCTGTTCCGCACCCTCGACGACGTGCTGATTCGTGATCACCAGCCCGTCCGACGAGATGACGAACCCGGATCCCAGACCCTGAACGGTGCGCTCGACGTCCCGCGGGTTGAAGAACATCCCCCACAAGTCCGTGGCCGCCTGCCGGGTTCGCCGCACGACGTTGACACTGACGACCGCGGGCGCCACGCGCTCGGCCGCCGTCACGATGGCCGTGCGCCGCGACACGTCGAGCGCCGCCGACGCCGGCGGCGGGCTCACCTGCGCCACGGCCCGGGGCGCATCCGACGACGCGCCTCGACACGCGGCAGCCAGCAAGGTCAGCCCGACCAGCCCGCGGTTCACGCCCCGACCTTGGCCCGGGTCTGGAGCTTGCTCCAGTCGTTGAGAAACTGGTCCAGCCCCCGGTCCGTCAGCGGATGCAGGAGCAGCTTCCGGAGTACCTCGGCGGGCATCGTCGAGACGTCCGCACCCAGCATCGCGGCATCCACGACGTGGCGCGGATGGCGGATCGAGGCGGCGAGGATCTGAGTTTCGATCCCGTAGTTGTCGAAGATCACCCGGCTCTCGCGAATCACGTCCATGCCGTCATGTCCGATATCGTCCAGGCGGCCCAGAAACGGCGAGACGTACGAGGCGCCCGCCTTCGCGGCGATGAGGCACTGGATTGCGCCAAAGCACAGGGTCACGTTCACGCGAATACCGTCGGCCGCGAGGCGCCGCACGGCCGGCAACCCGTCCTCGATCATCGGGATCTTGACGACGATGTTGTCGGCGAGCTTCGCGAGCTCCTTGCCCTCCGCATACATCTCCTCGGTGCTGAGTGCGACCACCTCGGCGCTGACCGGTCCCTCCACGACGGAGCAGATCTCCTTCAAGACATCGCGGGGATCGAGGTCCCCGGCCACCTTCGCCAGCAGCGTCGGGTTGGTGGTGATCCCGTCGATGAGGCCGCCCCGCGCCGCCCAGCGGATTTCGCTCAGATTTGCGGTGTCGAGAAAGAACTGCATAGGTCCAGGTCCCCTCCGAGATGAGGCTCCGGGTAGCGGGCGCCCACGAAGTACAGACCCTCCGGCGGGGCCGGTGGGCTGGCGTCGCGATTGTCGGTGCTCTGGAGGAGGCGACGGATGTCGTCGATCGGGCGCCGCCCCAACGCCACCTCGACGGTGATCCCGACCAGAAACCGCACCATCCGGTGCAGGAACCGGTCCGCCTCGACGTGAAAGATAAAGCCCTCCGCGCGCGGGCGCGCGCGCCACTCTGCGATGGCAAGGGTACAGCGGTAATGCGGCTTGGTTTGCCCGACGGTCGAGAGCCCGCGGAAATCGTGCGTCCCCCGCACGCAATCCGCGCTGGCGTGCAGGGCGGCGGGATCGAGCGCGCGGCCCAGCGCCCACTCGAAGGGGCGGCGGAACGGGGAACGCGCGCCGGCATCGCAGCCAACGACGTAGCGGTAACAACGGGCCGTCGCATGCGTGCGGGCATGAAACCCCCGACTGGCGGGCCCCGCGCGGACCACCCAGATGTCGCCGGGCAGCAGCGCATTGAGCGCCCGCACGAGCTCGGCCTCCTCCCACGAGCGGCCCAGGCGAAAGCTCACGACCTGCCCCAAGGCGTGCACGCCGGCGTCGGTTCGACCGGCGGCGTGAACCACCACGCGCGCGCCCGCGAGCTGCGCCAGCGCGGCTTCGACCTCCCCCTGCACGGTGCGGGCGGTCGTCTGTCGCTGCCATCCCGCAAAGCCGTGGCCCGCGTATTGGAGAACCGCAAACCAGGTGACGGCACTCATGCGGCGGTGAATGTACCGCGCGGAGGATGCTACGGACAAGTAATTCAACGAGTTGCGGCGTTGACACTCGGCTCCGGACCGGCGTAGCATTCCGCGCATGTCCGACGCGCTGACCCGAGCCCTTGGCGCGCTCGCGCGCGGCGAGCGCCTGGGCGAAGAGCTGGTAGCCGCGGCCTTTGCCGTGCTGATGTCCGGCGCGGCCCCACCGGCCCGGGCGGCGGCCCTCCTGATGGGGCTGCGCGTCCAGGGAGAGACGGGGCCGGAGCTGGCCGGTGCCGCCCGGGCCCTGCGCGCCGTGATGCGGCGGGTCGACCTGCCGGGGACGTCCCAGGCCGTGGACACGTGCGGTACGGGCGGCGGAACGGTCGCGACCTTCAACGTCAGCACGGCGGCCGCGTTCGCCGCCGCCGGCGCCGGGGTGCGGATCGCGAAGCACGGGAACCGGTCGTACACGTCGCGTTGCGGATCGGCCGACGTGCTCGAGGCCCTGGGCATCGATCTCACCGAGGCGGCGGCGCGGCCGGCCGCCGTATTCCAGCAGGCCGGCATCGTGTTCCTCTTCGCGCCGGCGTTCCACCCGGCCATGCGCCACGTGGCCCCGGTGCGCCGGGACCTGGCCGTGCCCACGATCATGAACTTGGTAGGCCCACTGGCAAATCCGGCTGCCGTGCAGCGTCAGGTGGTGGGCGTCGCCGATGCCGACCGTGCGCCCGTGGTGGCCGACGCCCTCGCCCGCCTCGGGGCCCACCATGCCCTCGTCGTGCACGGCGCCGTTGGTATGGACGAGATCGCCCCGACCGGGCTGACGCAGGTGTGGGAGATCCGGGACGGCCGCGCCGCCTCATGGTCCATCGATCCCGCGCGGCACGGGCTCGAGCAGCGGGACCTCGCCGCGCTGCAGGGCGGGGAACCGGCGCAAAATGCGCGGCGCATCGAACGCCTGTTGGCCGACCCGGGTCGGGACCCGGCGGCGCGCAGCGCCACGGTGCTCAATGCGGGGGCAGCCATCTACGTGGCGGGGCTGGCGCCAACCGTGGCCGACGGATTTGCGCTGGCGGGCACGGCACTCGAGGACGGGCGGGCCGCCGCCGCGCTCGCCGCCCTGCGCGCGGCCGCCGGACTCAGAACTTCCGGATGACCCCCACGACGACCCCTTGGATGAGCAGGTCGTTCTCATGGACCCGAATGGGCTGCATGCGCTCGTTCGCCGGCTGGAGCCGGATCCACCCGTTCGCCTCGCGGTACAACCGCTTGACCGTTGCCGAGGTCCCGTGCACGAGAGCGATCACCATTTCCCCGTTGTCCGCCGCGTTCCGGTTGTGCACCACGACGAAGTCGCCGTCCTCGATGTGATCGTCGACCATCGAGTCGCCGCGTACACGCAGCACGTAGGCCGCCCCCCGCCGCGGAAGCAGATCGTTGGGGACGGCAATGGTCTCGGGATGCGCGATGGCTTCGATGGGCTCGCCGGCGGCAACCTGGCCGAGCAACGGGAGCTCGGTGGCACCGGTCTGCCCCGGGGTGGGGAGCAACTCGATGGCCCGGCTTTCGTTGTGAGCCCGACGGATGTATCCCTTGCGCTCGAGATTGGTGAGATGCTCATGCACCGTGGCGAGCGAGTTGAAGGCGAACTGGTCCGCAATCTCCTCGAACGACGGCGCGATGCCATTCGCGCGAATGTAGCTTTCCAAGAAGTCGAGGATCTGCTTCTGGCGACGCGTCAACGGCATCCCACGCCTCCGGCCGACCTGTTCCCGAACGGACCCCGAAGCTAGTATACCCGAATACTACCCGAACCGCAAGCAGGTCGGTGTGACCGTAACGCTGCAGTCCATCCTCGATGCCGCCCGCGCGCGCGTGCGTCGGCTCCGCGCCCGCCGCGGCGTGATCGAGGAGGCGGCGCGCGCGGCCCCGGTGCCGCCGGACTGGCTGGCGGCCTTGCGCGGGCCGACGCTGGCGGTCATTGCGGAGGTCAAACGGCGATCGCCGTCGGCGGGCGCCATTGCCCCCGGGGTCGATCCGGCGGCGTACGCCCGCGCGTGCGTGGGTGGCGGTGCCCGGGCGATCTCGGTCCTCACCGACGAGGTTCACTTTGGGGGGTCGCTGGCGGACCTCGACGCGGTCGCGTCTGCCGTGTCGGTCCCGTTGCTCCGCAAGGACTTCATTCTGGATCCGGTGCAGCTTCACGAATCGCGGGCCGCCGGCGCGTCGGCCGTCTTGCTCATCGTGCGCGCCCTCGACCCGGCCCAGCTGGTCGACCTGAGTGCCGCCGCCCGCGCGCTCGGCTTGGCCCGTCTCGTCGAGGTGCACACGCTCGACGAGCTCGAGCGCGCCGTTTCCCTGGAGCCCGAGACGATCGGCGTCAACAGCCGAGACCTGACGACGTTCCGCGTACAGCTGGAGGGTGCGGAGGCCGTGCTCCGTGCCGTCCCCCCTGACGTGACAGCCGTGGCGGAGTCGGGAATCGCCACCCGGAGCGACGTTGAGCGGGTTGCGGCGTGGGGGGCGGACGCTATTCTGGTGGGCACGGCCCTCGCGCGCGCGCCCGATCCGGCAACACGCGTGGGGGCGCTGTCCGGCGTGGATCGGCGCGGGCGGGGAGCACCCCGCGACGCACGGAGAATCACGAGTGATCGCTGAGCCGCTGCCGACCGTGGGCCGTTTCGGGCCTTTCGGCGGCCGGTACGTACCGGAGACACTCGTCGCGGCGCTCGAGGACCTCGCGGCGACGTACGATGCCGCGCGTGAGGACGCCGGGTTTCAGGCCGAGCTCGGTGGGCTGCTGCGGGAGTACGCCGGCCGTCCCACGCCGCTGTCGGAGGCCCCCCGCCTGTCGGAGGCCGCCGGCTGCCGGGTACTGCTCAAGCGTGAGGATCTGACGCACACGGGCGCCCACAAGATCAACAACACGCTCGGCCAGGTCCTGCTCGCACGCCGGATGGGCAAGCCCCGCATCATTGCCGAGACGGGGGCTGGACAGCACGGGGTCGCGACCGCAACTGCCTGTGCCCGCTATGGGCTCGAGTGCGTCGTGTACATGGGCGCCGAGGACATGGAACGCCAGCGGCTCAACGTGTATCGCATGGAACTTCTGGGTGCGAGGGTCGTGCCCGTGACCGCGGGCACCCGCACCCTCAAGGACGCCACGAACGAAGCGCTCCGCGATTGGGTGACCAATGTTGTCACGACGCACTACGTCCTCGGGTCTGTTGTCGGTCCTGACCCTTTCCCCCGTCTGGTGCGTGATTTCCAGGCCGTGATCGGGAGGGAGACACGAGCCCAGGTGCT
This sequence comes from Gemmatimonadales bacterium, assembly GCA_041580775.1. Taxonomy (GTDB): domain Bacteria; phylum Gemmatimonadota; class Gemmatimonadetes; order Gemmatimonadales; family GWC2-71-9; genus JAOTWJ01. Next base: position 7,473 of record JBFGDF010000015.1, on the reverse strand, counting down.
TGAACGCGTGGAGCGGCTGCCCGACGAGGTCGTCGCCTGTGTCGGCGGGGGCTCCAACGCCATCGGCATCTTCGCCGGCTTCCTGGACGACCCCAGCGTCCGGTTGATCGGGGTGGAGGCCGCCGGGGAGGGCCTCGCTTCCGGCCGGCATGCCGCATCCCTGACGGCGGGGCAGCCCGGCGTACTGCACGGCAGTTTGAGCTATTTGCTGCAGAGCGACGATGGTCAGGTCGTGGGAGCCCACTCGGTCTCCGCGGGGCTCGACTACCCCGGGGTGGGACCGGAACACGCGTTCCTCAAGGAGTCGGGACGGGCGACGTACGTGGCCGTGTCCGACGCGGACGCCCTGGCCGCCTTCGCCATGCTGGCCCGGCTCGAGGGTATCGTGCCGGCACTCGAGCCCGCGCACGCCGTCGCCTGGGTGCTCGCGCAGGCGGGGACCCGCCGGGGAGACGAGGTCGTGGTGCTGAACGTGAGTGGGCGGGGTGACAAGGACGTGGCGCACGTGGCGGCGCGCACCGGGACCGCGCGGTGACTGAGGCGACCGAGGCGGGCTGGGAAGTCGACGCGACCCCCGTCGAGGCCTTCCTGCAGGCACTGCTCAAGGCCCTGCGGGCCGCCCAGCTGTACCTCCCCAACAACCCCGTCTACCAGACGGCCATGGCGAACGTGCAGAAGGCGTTCCCGCCGGTCTGGGAGGCCATGGACGAACTCCGGCTCACCGTGCTGGAGAGCGAGCTGAAGTGGGAGGGACGCGTCGTCCTGAGTCAGGCGCGGGCGGAGAGCCTGGCCTGGGTGTTGTTCAAAGACGGCGTCCGGACGCTGACCCTGGCCCCGGGATCGGAGATCGAGGAAGTCGTGCGTCTGCTGCAGGTCATCAACAAGGCGCGCACGCTGCCCGCCGATGCCGAAGATGATCTGCTCACACTGCTCTGGGAGCAGGACTTTCAGTTCGTCCGCTACGACGCGATCGAGCTCGCCGGCGACGATCAGGCGCAACTCGAGAAGCTCGGCGAGGAGCAGGCCGTCGACGAGGTGGCCCCGCACACGGTACGCGAGGCCGTGGAGGAGCCGGAGCCGGAGCGACCGTCCGGGGTCGTCAAGCTCGAGGATTTCGACTCGACCTTGTACTTCCTCGACGAAAAGGACGTGAACTACCTGCGGGAGGAAATCGAGCGGGAGTATCAGCAGGATCTCCGCAGCAACATCCTCTCGATCCTGTTCGACATCGTTGAGCTCCAGTCCTTTCCCACGGTTCGGGCCGAGATCATCACGATCATCGAAAACTTCATCCCCTATCTGCTCGGCGTCGGGGACTTCCGGGCCGTGGCGCACCTGCTGCGCGAGCTGCGGGTCCTGGTGGACCGCGCGCGGGAGCTGCTGCCCGAGCACCGGCAGGTCCTCACCGAGCTGCCGGCCCGCCTGTCCCAGCCCGAGGCGGTGGCCCAGCTGCTCCAGTCACTCGACGAGGCCGTCGTGCATCCGAGCGAAGAGGATCTCGGCGCCTTGTTCCGGGAGCTGCGGGGCGAGGCGCTGGAAACCGTGCTCGACTGGCTGCCCCGCCTCACCAACGAGCGGGTGCGGGAGCTGCTCACCGCCGCCATCCAGCGCTTGGCCGCGGCGCATCCGGACGAACTCGCCAAAGCGCTGGCCAACGAGAACCCGGCCGTCGTGATGGAAACCGCGCGCCTGGCCGGGCGGCTCCGGCTGGCGCCCGTCGTCCCGGCGCTCGGGGGCCTGCTCATCGGCGAGACACCGGCCGAGATCAAGGTGGTGACCGTGGAGGCGCTGGCGACCATGGGCACCCCCGGGGCGATGCAACAGCTCGAACGGGCGGTCGACGACGAGGAGCGCGACGTGCGGATCTCCGCGGTGCGGGTGCTGGGGGCGCGCGGGCATCGCGCCGCGCTCCCGAGGATCGAGAGTGCCGTACTGGCGAAGGGCCTCAAGGGCGCCGACCTGACCGAGAAGATGGCGTTCTTCGAGGCATTCGGGCTCCTGGGAGGGCCCGACATGGTGCGGCACCTGCGCCCGATGCTCCAGACCGGGGGGTTCCTCAAGAAGAAGAACGACCCGGAGACGCGGGCCTGCGCCGCGATGGCCCTCGGGAAGATCGGGACGGAGGAAGCCCGCCAGGCGCTCCAGGAAGCGCTCGAGCAGGACAAGGACCCCCTCGTGCGCAACGCCGTCGGCAAGGCGTTGCGGGAGGGGGTGAGCGGATGACGGACGCTGGCGAGCGGCGCCCCCGCACCACGATCGCCGAGGCGATGCAGACCACCGAGGGCCTGGTACGCCACGCCGGCCGCCAGTTCCTGCTGCACTTCTACACGGTCCTGCGGACCCTCAAGCTCTACCCGATCGAAAACGAGCTGGCGCAGCGGGCGCTCGACGAGTTGCACCAGTCGGGCCTGTCGCTGCTCCAGGTCGAGGACCAGCTGGAAATCCGGCTCTCCGGCGAATTCATCTTCGTCAACGCCACGCGTCTCCGGCTCAACCTCGACAACTACGCGTCCTTCAGCCACGTCCTCGGGACGCTGCGGAACGCCGGGGTCGGCGTCGTGGCGGTCGACGAACAGGTCGAGCGGCGCGAGTGGCAGGTCTTCGCCTCGCTCCTGCTCGCGAGCGGGGCGCGCGAGCCGTCCCCCAACCGGCTCACGGAGCTGTACCAGCGCATGCTCCAGGGCGGGGTCACGCACATCACGATCGAGCCGGCGGCCGAAGACGAGGACCTCGAGGACGAACAGCAGGCGAAGGAGGTGGCCAAGCGCACCTACGAGCGCTCGGTCGCGGTGACCAAGGAGGTCGTCAACAGCATTCGGATGGGACGGAGCGCCAGCGTCAAGAAGGTGAAACGCGCCGTGCAGGGTATCGTCGACCAGGTGCTGAGCAACGAGGTGTCCCTGGTCGGCCTCACGACGATTCGCGACTACGACGAATACACCTTCACCCATTCGGTGAACGTCTGCATCTTCAGCGTCGCGATCGGCAAGCGCCTTGGCCTCGGCCGGCTGCAGCTGTTCGATCTCGGACTCGCGGCGCTCCTGCACGATGTCGGCAAGAGCCGGGTGCCGGTCGAGGTCGTCACCAAGCAAGGCTCGCTCGACGAAGACGAGTGGCGGATCATGCAGTCGCACCCGTGGCTGGGCGTGCTCACGCTGTTCGGACTCCGCGGCTACGGCGAGGTGCCGTATCGCGGGATCATCGTGGCCCACGAGCACCACATGAAGACGGATCTGTCGGGATATCCCAAGGCGCTGCGTCCGCGCACCCTCTCGGTCTTCAGCAAGATCGTGGCGGTGGCCGACGGCTTCGACGCGGCCACGTCGCGCCGTACCTACCAGACGGTGCCGCTGCAACCCGACGAGGTGCTGCGCGAGATGTGGGAGAACCCGCGCCGGGGCCTGGACCCCGTGCTGGTCAAGGCCCTGATCAACCTCCTGGGGGTGTATCCGGTCGGGACGTGCGTCATCCTGGACACGTACGAGATCGGCCTCGTGCACGCGGCGAACTCCGACCTCACCCAGATCCACCGCCCGGTCGTGCGGCTCGTGCTCAGCACCGAAGGGCAGCGCCTGTCGCCAGCCCCGCTCGTGAACCTCGCGGATGCCGGGCCAGAGGGAAACTACAAGCGCACGATCATCAAGGTCACGGATCCCGGACGCTGGGGGATCACACCGGGTGACTATTTCGTCTGAGCGGGGGATCGCCGCGCGCTGGCGGGCGGTGCGGGCCGCGGGTCGGGCGGCGCTGATTCCGTATCTGACGGCCGGGTTCCCCTCGCGGGCACAGTCCCTCGAGGCCTTGCGGATGGTCGCCGCTGAGGGTGCCGATTTCGTCGAGGTCGGCGTGCCGTTCAGCGACCCCTTGGCGGACGGACCGGTGATCCAGCGAGCCTCGCAGCACGCGCTGCAACAGGGAATGACAACTGCCGGCGTCCTCGAGCTCGTAGCCGAGGCGGCTCTGCCGGCGCCCGTGATCCTGTTCTCGTATCTCAACCCCATCATGCGGTACGGCGTCGACCGATTCCTGCGCGACGCCCAAGCCGCGGGCGCAAACGGCCTGCTGCTGACCGATCTCCCGGTGGGGGCCGACCCCGACCTCGAACGGACGATTCGACATGGGCCGCTGGATCTCATCCGACTGGTGGCACCCACGACCGCGCCCAGCCGCCTGGCCGATGTCCTCGGCTCGGCCGACGGATTCGTCTACCTGATCGCCCGCCTCGGCGTCACGGGCGCGCGCACCGCCGTCACGGCGGAGCTCGCCCGTTCCGTCGCCGCCATTCGGGCGCGCTCCGATCTCCCGATCGCCGTGGGATTCGGGATCGGCTCGGGAGCGCAGGCCCAGGCCGTCGCGCGGTTCGCGGACGGGGTGGTGGTTGGAACGGCGCTCGTCCGCCGGCTCGCCGATGGCGTGCCGGCGGCGCGCGCCCTCGTCCGCGAATTGCGTCAGGCCCTCGACACGGTGGCGGTGGCATGAAGGGCGACCGGATCATGCTCCGGGGCATGCGGTTCCACACGCTGGTGGGACTGCTGCCGCACGAAGAGCACGTGCCGCAGCCACTCGAGCTGGACCTCACGGTCTGGCTGCCGCTCGCCCCGGTCGGGCAGACGGATTCGCCCAGTCAGCTCGTCGACTATCGCGACCTTTACGCGACCGTCGCCGACACGGTGGGCCGCAGCCCGCACCGCCTGCTGGAGGCCCTGTGCGAGAAGATCGCCGCGCGCGTGCTGGAAATCGCCGCGGTGGAGCGGGTGCGCGTGGCGGCTCGCAAGCCCCACGCGCCGATCCCCGGCCCGCTGGACTACGTCGAGGTCGTCCTGGAGCGCGGCCGTCATGACCGAGCCGACGCACGCTGAGTGGGCGTTCGTGGCCCTCGGCTCGAACCTGGGTGACCGCGAGCGCCACTTGGCGGACGCCCGCGCCGCGCTGGCTGCGCTCCCAGAGACGGAGCTCGTCGCCGTGAGTCGGATCGAAGAAACCGAGCCGGTGGGTCCCGTTCCGCAACCTCCCTACCTGAATCAGATGGCCCTGCTGCGTACGGGACTCGCACCGCACGTGCTGCTCGCGGCATGTCTGCGGATCGAGCGGGGCGCCGGACGGGTACGCCGCATCCGGTGGGGCCCGCGCACGCTGGATCTCGACATCGTCCGCTACGGTGACGCCGTGATCGCCGAACCCGGCCTCGCCATTCCCCATCCGGCCATCGCCGATCGCCCCTTCTGGCGACGCGAGCTGGCGGAGCTGACACCCCATGTCCGACACGACTAGCCCCGTCACGATCCGCGATCTGGCCCGCATGAAACGGGATGGCCGCCGGATCGTCGCCTTGACCGCCTACGACGCGCTGTTCGCCACCTTGGTGGACACCGCCGGGGTCGACATCGTGCTCGTCGGTGACTCGGTCAACACCGTCCTGTGTGGGCAGTCCACGACGCTGTCGGCCACGCTCGAGCAAATGATCTACCACGGGCGGATCGTGCGCGCCGGCGTGGAACGGGCCCTGCTGGTCATCGACATGCCCTTCCTCACCTACCAGATCTCCATCGAGGAGGCCAAGCGGCACGCGGGGCGCGTCATGCAGCAGACCGGCGCCACGGCCGTGAAACTCGAAGGCGGGAGGACCCTGGCGCCCACGGTCGCCGCGCTCGTGGAGATCGGGATCCCGGTAATGGCGCACCTCGGGTTCACGCCGCAGTCGGTGCATGCCCTCGGGGGGGCACGGGTGCAGGGACGCGGCGCCGAGGCGGCGGAGCGCCTGGTCGCCGATGCCAAGGCGCTGGCCGATGCCGGCGCCTTTGCCCTCGTGCTGGAACTGGTGCCGACGCCCGTGGCGCAGACCGTAACCGCCGCCATCGCCATCCCGACCATCGGGATCGGCTCCGGGCCGCATTGCGACGGGCAGGTGCTCGTCCTCCACGACATGCTGGGCCTCAACGAGCGGTTCCGCGCCAAGTTCTTGAAGCGGTACGCACATCTCGCGGAGGACGTGCGGGGGGCGGTCCGGCGCTTCGCCGACGAGGTGCGGGAGGGTCGGTACCCCGACGACACCCACAGCTTCGCGTCGTGATCGAACTGAGCCGGATCGCGGACATGCGGGGCTGGAGCCGCGCGCGCCGGGCCGAAGGCCGGCGGGTCGGCTTCGTCCCGACCATGGGCTATCTGCACGACGGCCATCTCCGGCTCGTGGATCGCGCGCGCGACGATGCCGATCTCGTGGTGCTGAGCATCTTCGTGAATCCCACCCAGTTCGGCCCGAGCGAGGATCTGGCCCGCTACCCGCGGGACCTCCCGCGGGACCGCGCCTGCGCGGCGGGGCGCGACGTGGACTGCCTGTTCGTACCGGCCGTACGCGAGATGTACCCGCGGCCCGGCCTCGTCACCGTGCAGCCGGGACCCCTGGGGGATCATCTCTGCGGGCCGCGTCGGCCGGGCCATTTCGCCGGTGTGCTCACCGTCGTCGCGAAGCTGTTCCACATCGTCGAGCCCGACGTCGCCGTGTTCGGACGGAAGGACGCGCAACAGGCACTCATGATCCGGCGGATGGTATCCGACCTGGATCTGCCCGTCCGGGTCGACGTGGCGCCGACGGTCCGCGAGGCGGACGGCCTCGCGATGAGTTCGCGCAACGCGTACCTCTCCGCCGAGGAACGGCGCGCCGCGGCCGCGCTCCCGCGGGCGCTGGCGGCGGGTCACGACCGGTTCCGGCACGGGGCGCGCGAGGCCCACGCCATCGTGGCGGCCGTCCGGGCGGTGGTGGCGTCCGACCCGACCGTGGTCCTCGAGTACGTCGAGGCGGTCCACCAGGAGACGCTGGCACCCGTGACGCAGGTCGACGCGGCGACCCTCCTCGCCGTCGCCGCTCGGGTGGGCGGGACGCGCCTGATCGACAACATCGTGCTCGGGGACGGCCTGGCCGGAGATGTGATGGGTGAGTAGCCCGCTGGTCGTGCTGCCGGAGTGGGCGGTGGTCACAGCGAAGCGCAAGGCGCACATCCGGCGGGTCGCCGCGTTGTTGGACACCTGGGCCGGCGTCATGCGCGTGTCGCGCACCGAACGACGCCGCTGGCTGCGCGCTGCCGCCCTGCACGACGCGCTCAAGGATGCGCCGACCGACGTCGTGCGCGACCTCGCCGAGCCGCGCCTCGGCCCGCCGGGACTCTGGCACGGCCCGGCGGCGGCTCGACGGGCGGAACGCGACGGCGAAACCGACGCGGGCGTGCTGGCGGCGGTCCGATATCACTCAGTGGGCCACGCGTCGTGGGATCGGGTCGGGCGGATGCTCTACCTCGCGGATTATCTCGAACCCGGGCGCCGATTCGGCGGCGACCGGCGCGCCGCACCGCGCGCCCCGCCGCCGAATCGCCACGGCGCACGAGGAGCAGGGTCGAGTCGAGACCGACGCTGTCGGCCGTGCCGTAGCTCACGACGTCGAGGCCCTCCCGACGCAACCGCAGCGTCACCGCCCGCGCC
>JBFGDF010000014.1:0-40287 GCA_041580775.1 Gemmatimonadales bacterium | reverse complement strand
GTCCCCTGCGCGCGGCTCCAGCCGATCCGGCTGGGCACCCAGTACCTGTCGCTCGTCTGGTGGCTCCCCTGCATCGAAGGGATCACGTCGAGTTCGGCGAACCGCGGCAGATCCTGGTAATGCAGGATCTGGGCGTGCTCGATGCGGAACCGATGGTCGGCGGTGGGCACCTCGCGCAGCGCGTCCCCGAAGATGTCGAGCGTGGTGCGGTTGGCGCGGTCGCCAATGGCGTGGACGTTGAGCTGGAATCCGGTGCGGAGGGCCTTCGCAGCGACGCGGCGGATGTAGCCTGAGTCGGCCGTCACCAGGCCGCGGTGGCCCGGCTCATCGCTGTAGTCGTCGAGCAGGGCGGCTCCCCGGCTCCCCAGTGCGCCGTCGGCGGTGATCTTGATGCTGCGGAGCCAGAGCCGGCCATCGTACAGCGCCGTGCGCGGGCCGCGGTCCATCAGCTGGTTCAGCGTCGCTTCGTCGGCGCGGACCATGACGTAGTTCCGCAGGTTGTACCGGCCGGCGCGCGCCAGGTCCTCGTAGATCGCGATCACGTCCCCGCTCACCCCGGCGTCGTGGATGCCGGTCAGCCCCCACCGGTTGGCTTCGGCAATGGCCGCCAGCGTCGCCGCCTCGAGCTCCGCCCGCGACGCGATCGGGATCACCCGGCCGACGAGCGCCGTCGCCCGGTCCACGAGCACGCCCGTGGGGTTGCCCGCGGCGTCCCGGATCAGCCGGCCGCCGTCCGGGTCGGCGGTGGCGGCGGTGACGCCGCCCAGCTCCATCGCCTTGGCGTTGACCAGCGCGGCGTGGCCATCCACGCGGGTGAGATAGACGGGGTGATTCGGCACGGCGCGGGACAGCGCCTCGTGCGTCGGGAACGCGGTGACCGGCCAGTCGTTCTGGTCCCACCCGCGTCCGCGAATCCACTCTCCGGGGCGTGCGGTCCGGGCACGCTCGACCACGCGGGCGATGACCGCGTCGTACGACGTCGTGCCCACCAGATCCACGATCCGCAGCGATTGCCCGAGATTGAGAAGGTGCGCGTGCGCGTCTACCATGCCGGGAATCACGGTCTTCCCCGCGAGGTCGAGCCGCTGGGTGCGCGGCCCCGCCAGCGCCTCCGCGCCGCGGTTGCTGCCCACGAACGCAATGCGCCCCGAGCGCACGGCCAGCGCGCTGGCCACCGGGCGGTTGGCGTCCGCCGTGTAGATACGGGCGTTCAGGACGATGAGGTCGGCCGGCTGCTGCTGTGCGGCAAGCGGGGCGGCAAGCAGAAGGAGTGACGCGACAAAGCGGATCATGTGGCACACCCGAGAAAGATGCGGTGAATGTATGGCACCCTGGACCATCCCGTCATCCCGTCCTCCCGTCCTCACGGTGCTTCCTCCAGTCCCGCTCCCAGCTCCGCCACCGCTTCCACCGCCAGCTTCGCATCGCCGGCGGTCGTACGGAAGTTGAGGATCGCCGCCCGCAGGCAGGCCGTGCCGTTCACGGAAGTGCCGGAGACGAACAGTCGCCCGTCCTTCTGAATCCGATCTACGAGGCGACGGTTGAGCCGCTGGGCATCGCCCTGCCGTGGCACGTAGCGGAAGCAGACGATGGACAGGTCCGACGGCCCCACCAGCTCGAGCCGCGGATGCTCGGCGACGAGCCGGCGCAGCTCCGCCGCCGTGGCGAGATCCTGCCGCCACAACGTGCGATAGCCCTCGAGCCCAATCTCCCGCATCACGGCCCAGATCTTGAGCGCGCGGAACGCGCGCGAGAGCTGAGGTCCCTGCTGGTAGAACCACAGCGGGCCGCTGAAATAGTCCTCTTCTTCGACCTCGAGGTAATCGGCCTTAGTCGCGAACGCGCGCGTGAGCGCGTTGCGGTCGCGCACGAGCACGAGCCCGGCCTCGTAGGGCACATAGAGCCACTTGTGGGGATTGATGGCCAGGCTGTCGGCGTCGGCGAGCCCGGCGTACCGGTCGGCCAGCTCGGGCAACGCGGCCAGCACGCCTCCGTACGCGCCATCGATGTGAAACCAAAGATCCTCGGCGCGCGCCACCTCCCGCAGCTCGGTGAGCCGGTCCACGGCGCCGAGGTTCACCGTGCCCGCAGTCGCCACGACACAGAGCGGCAAGCGTCCCGTGGCGCGATCCTCGCGCACGGCGGCCGCGAGAGCAGCGGGATCCATGCGGAGCCGGTTGTCCGTCGGGAGCAGGCGCAGGGCGTCGTTGCCAAACCCCAGGAGGTCCACGGCCCGTCGGATGCAGGAATGGGTCTCGTAGGTCACGTAGACCACGGGCGGTCGATCGAGGTGACGGAGCCCGTGTTGGCGGGTGCCGGGGAGCTTGGCCTCCCGCATGGCGGCGAGCGCCACAAAGTTGGCCGCCGACCCGCCAGAGAGGAGAATCCCGCCGGCGTCGGGCGGATAGCCCACCAGCTCGGCCAGCCAGCGCACGACGGTCATCTCGAGGTAGGTCGCAATCTGCGCGCTTCCCGAGCAGTTGTTGTTCATCGTCGTGGCCAGGAGGTCGGCGGCCATGCCGAAGGGGCTCGGGCTCGCCCGCACGTACCCCCACCAACGCGGGTGCCCGATGCCCAGCGAGTACGGCAGCACGTCGCGCTCGATGTCGGCCAGGATCTGGTCGGCGGCTTCCCCCTCCTGCGGAAGCGGCGCCGCCTCGAAGCGCCGCACGACCGCATCCGGCGGGCGGCGGAACGCCTCGCGCTCGGGGAGCCGTCGCAGATAGTCGACCGCCAGCTCCTGCACGCGCGCGAGCGTTCTCGCGAACGCGTCGGGAGAGAAATCCGGGAGGGTCATTGGAGGGCCTCGCGAAGAAAGGCCGTCATGCGGTCACGATACGCTACGCCACCCACCGCATACGTGTCGTTGTGGCCCGAGCCCTGCAGTGCCAGAAACTCGCGGGCATGGCCGGCCTCTGCCACGGCGCGTCCCATCGCGATCGGCGCTACACGATCATCTTCCCCGTGCACCACGAGCAGCGGCGCGTCGAGGTCGGCCGCTCGCTCGAGGTTGTCCAGCGACAGCCGCACCAGTCCGGGGGGTAGAAACCAGTAGTGGTGACGGGCCATCGCCTTGGCGTTCGAGAACGGCGAGTCGAGGACCACCGCGCGCACCGGGCGCTCCGCCGCGAGATAGAGCGCCACGGCGCTCCCGAGGGACCGACCGTACACGGCGATGCGCCCGGGATCCACGTCTGCCCGCTCGGCAAGCCAGGCCCAGGCGGCATCGGCGTCCCGGTACAGGCCGATTTCGGTGGCGTGCCCCTCGCTCTCCCCGTAGCCCCGGTAATCGATCGCCAAGAGTCCGAGTTCTCGCGGTTTCCAGGCGGCGAGCACCGGCGCCATGGCGGCGACGGTCTCCATGTTTCCGTAGAACCAGAGCAGGGCCGGGGCCGGCCGCGGCGCATCGGACGCCGGCGGCAGATACCAGCCGTGAAGACGCACGCCGTCGGCGGTCATGAGCGTCACCCGCTCGCCGTCGGGAATGCCCAGCACGGCGGGCGCGGGCAAGGCCATGCGGGGCGCGGGGAACGCGAGCCGCTCCTGATAGCGCCACGCCAGCACCACGAGCAGCACGTAGCCCAACAGAGCTACCACGATCACGCGCACGGCCAGTCCGGTCATAGCGGAGAAACATACACGCCCCTGCTCGGGGACGAGCAGGGTTCGCTTGCGTGCCGCTTCGGGCCGGGGTTGATTGCGCCCATGACCCCCGACGCGGCCATCCGCTGCCGCGGGCTCGTGAAGCACTACGGCGCCGTCGTCGCGGTGGATGGCCTCGACCTCGAGGTCCGCCCCGGCGAGTGCTTCGGCCTGCTCGGTCCCAACGGGGCCGGCAAGACGACCACGGTGGAGATTCTCCAGGGTCTCCTGCCGCCCACGGCGGGCTCCGTGGAAGTGCTCGGCCGGACTTGGGCCCGGGACCGCGCCGACCTGCGGCAGCGGCTGGGCACGCAGCTGCAGGAGACGCTGTTTCCCGAGAAGCTGACCGTGTGCGAGACCATTCAGCTGTTCCGCAGTTTCTACCGTCGCGGGATGGGGGTCGAGGACGCGCTCGGCACGGTGGGACTCGAGGAGAAGCGCGATGCCCGGGTCAAGCAACTGTCCGGCGGACAGCGCCAGCGACTCGCGATCGCGGTGGCGCTGGTCAACGAGCCGGAGCTGTTGTTCCTCGACGAGCCGACCGCCGGGCTCGATCCGCAGGCGCGCCGCCAGCTGTGGGAGATCGTGCTCTCGCTCCGCGCGCGCGGGCGCACGGTGTTGCTGACGACGCACTACATGGACGAAGCCGAACGGCTCTGCGATCGCGTGGCCGTGGTGGACCACGGCCGGATGATCGCGCTGGGGACGCCGCAAGAGTTGATCGCGTCACTCGGTGCGGAGCACGTGGTGGAGTTCGGTGCGGCCGCCGGGGCCACGCTCGCGCCAGCCGCTCTGCGCGGGCTGCCCGGGGTCACGGACGTGCACGCGGAAGACGGCACCGTGCGGCTCACAGTGGCGCGGATTCACGAAACGGTGCCCGCGCTCATGGCACTGGTGCGCGATCGGGACATCGAGTTGACGCGTCTGGTGACGCATCACGCCACGCTCGAGGACGTGTTCCTGCATCTTACGGGCCGGAGCCTGCGTGATGAGTAAGCGGGGTGGGGGACCGCTGCTGCAACTGGCGCTCTGGCGTTTGCGCGAGCTCACCCGGGAGCCCGAGGCGGTATTCTGGGTGTTCGCGTTCCCGATCCTGCTGGCGTTGGCGCTGGGGATTGCCTTCAAGAACCGGGCGCCCCAGGCGCTGGCGGTCGCGGTGCAGGGCACGGCGGGCAGGGCCGACTCGGCGGTGGCGGCGCTGGGGGCGGAGTCCCGGCTCCGGGCGGTGGCGCTCGATTCGGTCGAGGCCTACCACCGGCTCCGCACGGGACGCGTGGCGCTCGTGGTCGTGCCGGGCGACCCGCTCACCTTCCGCTACGACTCCACCAGGGAAGAGAGCCATCTGGCCCGGCTCCTCGCCAATGCGGCGCTCCAGCGGGCCGCCGGTCGGCAAGACGTGCGGGACGTGCGCGACGTCACAACGACCGAGCGCGGGGCCCGGTATATCGACTTCCTGATCCCCGGCCTGCTCGGCCTCAACATCATGGGCACCGGGATGTGGGGCATCGGGTTCGGGATCGTGCAAACCCGGCAGCGCGGCTTGCTCAAACGCCTGGTCGCGTCGCCCATGCGCCGCAGCGAATTCCTGCTCGGGCAGGTGCTGGCCCGCCTCGTGTTTCTCGTGTTCGAGGTCGGTGTGGTGCTGGCCTTCGGAGCGCTCGCCTTTGGCGTGCCGCTCAGGGGATCCCTGCTGCACCTGTCGGTCATGGTCCTCGTCGGGGCGCTGGCGTTCTCCGGCCTGGGGCTGCTCGTGGCGAGCCGACCGCGCACGGTGGAGGGCGTCTCCGGGCTGATGAACCTGGCCATGGTGCCGATGTGGGTGCTGTCCGGCGTGTTCTTCGCGTGGTCGCATTTCCCCGAGGCCATGCACCCGTTCATCCGGCTGCTGCCGCTCACGGCACTGAACGATGGACTGCGGGCAGTGCTGCTCGAAGGCGCGGGCATCGGCACCACACTCGGCCTGCTTGCCAACATGGCGGTGTGGGCGGTCGGCAGCTTCGCCGTATCGCTCAAAATCTTCCGCTGGAGCTAGCCTCCAGGAGATCGTGATGAAGAAGCTCAGCACGCAGGCGCAACAGGAGCTGGAGGTGCTCACGCAGGCGCGGCGCAAGGTGGATCGCCTCCACTCGCTGGTGGAGCAATACGCCGCGATGAAGAAGGGCCAGGACGCCTACGCCGGAATGATCGCGCGGGCGGCGACGGAGCTGGGCCGCCTCCTGCTGCTGAACGGCATGGGCGTCATGGCCGACAGCGCCAACCAGCTAGCCATGCTCGCCAAACGTGGTGGCGCAACGCAGGGCAAGATCCGCGGGTTGCGGGAGTACGTCGCCAACCTGCGGCCGGCCGTCGAGCGCGCCGAGAAAGCGGTGCACGAGCGGGAGGCGGCGATCGGTCGGGTGAGTGAACGGGTGGTGGCGCCGAAGGCTGGGGAAGACGTGAAACGTGAAACGTGAAACGATCACCCCGACTTCACGTCTCACGTCTCTCGTTTCACGCTGAGGACGTCCTCCACCGCCGCCCGCACCGCTTCGCCATGCGTGAGCGGCACGATGTGCCCCGCATCCGGGAGTACCCGTAGTTCGGCACGTGGCAGACCGCGGGCGAGGGCCTCAGCCGCCGCGACGGGGAACAGCCGGTCCCGCTTGCCGTGCAGCACGATCGCCGGAACGTCCAGCTCCAAGAGCCGGGTGCGGACGTCGAAGCCGTCCATCGCCCAGCGATAGGACCGCCGTGCGGCCCAGTCGGTGTTGCGCCAGCCCGCAACCCCAACGGCGAGATCGCTGCGGAAGCGGAGGGCGCGAAAATCCACGTCGCGCGTGCGCAGCGTGCCGCCGTTCAGAAGGCGCTTGACGCCACGCGTCACGCGCCGGTCATACCATGCCGGTAAGAACGGCCTGATCCCCACGCGCAGCTCCCGATCGCCCACGCCCGCGAGCCGGACGCGCACCGCGTCGAACATCGGGCCGGCCGTGGTCCCCACCAGCACGAGACCCCGGACGGCGGCCGGTCCCGACAGCCGGTGACGCAGCAGCCACGCCAAAGCCAGCATCCCGCCAAAACTGTGGCCCACTATCACGCGGTCCGCGGCGCCGGCCCAGAGCGGATCGTCGACCAGCCCATCCAGCGCCTCGAGGTAAGGCTCCATGCCGCGGCTGTCCCCGGGCACGAAGCGGCTGAAGTTCGGGGCGAGTGCCGGGTAGGGGAACGTCGGAAACGTGGTCGCGTTGAGCGACATGCCTGGCAGCAGGAGCAGCACGGGGTTCGCGGGAGGCACGCCGGGAGTATAGACGGGGCCGCGCGCGGGGCAAAGCGGAGGGTCGGTGAGAAGGCTGAAACTCCCGTCCGGTTGACACCGTAAGGTTAACACCGTTAGGTTAACGGTGTTACATTAACGCTGTTAACCACGCGTGGCGGTGCGTAAGTGGTTGAAGGAGAGGCTGTTATATGGTGAAAACGGCTGTGACAACATCCCGGGAACACGAGGCGGCAATTCTGGACGCCGCCAGTAGCCTGATGGCGGAAGGTGGGGTGGAGGCCCTGTCGATGCGCGCCGTTGCCGAGCGCGTCGGCGTCTCCGCCACCGCGCTGTATCACTACTTCGAGAACAAGCAGGACCTAGTGGACCGGGTTGTCCGTCTGGGATTCGAGCGGTTTGGGACGTACCTGCGTGACGCCGCCCAGCGTCATCCCGAGGGATCGATGGAGCGCGTGCGGGCCATGGGGGAAGCGTACCTCCAGTTCGCGCTCGAGAACGAAGCGTATTTCCGGGTGATCTTCAGCATCCAGCTGCGTGGTCCCCGCGCCCTCGAGGAGCTGCCCGGCGGCGGCGGCTACCCGCTGCTGCGGCAGTTCGTCCAGGACGCCATGGATGCCGGCTCGATGCGCCGGTTCGATCCCGACCTGGTGGCGCATTACCTCTGGGCGACCGTGCACGGCATCGTCACGCTCGCGCTCGCGTGCCGCCTGCGCGGCTGCGAGGCGTGCGAAACCGACGGCGGCGGCGCGTCGCCGATCGATCTCTTCCACGCGTTCGATCCCTTCGTTCGTCACGGCCTGTCCACTGAGGACGCCTTACTGCCATGAACGCTCCCGTGTTCGTTACACTTGCACGCCAGTCAGCCGCCGGAATGGTGGCGGCGTTGGTGGTGGTCACCGCGACCGCCGGAACGGTGTGGGCTCAGAGTGCCGACGCCGTCACCCTCGACCGGGCCATCGCGACGGCGCTCGCCAACAGCCGCGCGGTGGCGGAAGCTGAAGCAGGTTTGGTCGCCGCCAGTGGGCGGGTGCGCGAGGCCTGGGCCAGCGTGCTGCCCGACGTGTCGGCGTCCGCGAGCTATCAGCGTAACCTCAAGGTGCAGGAGATCTTCCTGCCCGCCGTGTTCTTCGATTCGACGGCCGCTCCCGGCGAGTTCCGGCCCGTGCGCGTGGGCGCCGACAACAGCTGGGCGGCCGGCATCACCGTGAGCCAGCCCCTGTTCGAGGTGGGGGCGTTCATCGGCGTCGGCGCGGCGGGACGGTTCCGTGCCCTCGAGGCGGAGCGCGCGCGCGGTGTCACCCAGAACGTCGTGACGCAGGTGCGCCAGCGGTACTTCGATGTGCTGCTCGCGCTCGAGCGCGTGCGGCTGACCGAGCTGTCCGTGGAACGGGTGCGGCAGACACTGGCGGAGACGCAAGCCCTGAACCGGGCGGGACTCGCGAGCAACTACGACGTGCTCCGGCTCGAAGTGCAGCTTGCCAATCTGGAGCCCAACTTGCGGCGGGCGCGCGATGCGACCGCTGCTGCCCAGCGGGCGCTGCTCGTGGAGATGGGGCGGGGAGCGAACGAGACCATCGAGGTCGTGGGCCGACTGTACGAGGTGGACATCACCGACCTCGCCCGCAACGCCCCCGAGAATGCCCGGCTCGTGGCGCTCGCGGGCCCCGACATCTCCAGCGCCGAGTTGCGCGCCGCTTACGATACGGCGCTCGCCCGGCGCACCGACGTACGCCAGGTGGAGCTGAACCTCGAGCTCGAGCGCGCGCGCCTCGCCGTGGAGCGGGCGGAGTATTTCCCCACGGTTTCCCTGTTCGGCGCGTACAACGTGAACGCCCAGGAAGACGGCGGCCTCAGCTTCTTCGGCGAGAATGCCAACCAGCGGACGACCACCGCGTGGGGTGGCATCCGGGTGGAGGTGCCCATCTTCCGCGGCTTCTCGCAGTCGGCGCGGATGCAGCAGGCGCGGGCGGCCATCACGCAGAACCGCGCGCGGCTGGAGCTGACGCGCGAGCAGGCGGCCGACCAGTTACGCACCCTGGTGGACGCACTCGCGGAGTCGCGGCAGCGCGTTGTGAGCCAACGCCGCGCGGTGGAGCAGGCGCAACGCGGGTTCGAGATTGCCTCGGCGGAGTACCGGGCCGGGGTCGGGTCCCAACTGCAGATCACCGATGCCGAGGTGGCGTTGCGGCAGTCGGAATTCAATTACGCGCAGGCCGTCTACGATTACCTCATCGCACGGACCAACCTGGATGCGGCCAGGGGCACCGTGCCCGAACGGGCCGGCGAATTGGTCGCCGCCCGGAACGACTAGGGAGACTCAGAGCAATGCGTGCACGAGACGTGGCGGAGTGGCTGGTGCTGGGTGGGGCCGTGGCGGTGGCAGGCTGTCAGGCGTCTTCGGGGTCCGGCCAACCGGCCGCCGAAACGCTGACCCGCGTGGTGAACGTCGAGGTGACCCCCGTCGGCGTGAACCAGTTCACGGACTTCCTGCGGATCACCGGGGAGGTCGAGGCGATGCACGACGTGACGCTCTCGGCCGAGGAGGTGGGGCGCATCGCCGCCTTCCGCGTGGCCAAGGGCGCGGTCGTGGGCGCCGGCCAGGTGATCGCGGAACTCGACACGGACGTGCTGCGTGCACAGGTAGCCGAGGCGCAGGCGGCGGCCGACCTGGCGCGGGAGCAGTTCGACCGGCAGCGGCAGCTCTGGGAAGTCGAGAAGATCGGGAGCGAGATCGCGTATCTGCAGGCGCGCGCCAATGCGGAGACGGCAGCCGCTCGGCTGGCGACGTTGGAGGCCCGCCTCGATCGGACCCGCATCCGCACGCCGGTGGCGGGGGTGTTCGATGAGAAGTACGCCGAGGCGGGCGAGATGGCGATGCCCGGCACCCGAATCGCGCGGGTGGTGGCCACGCGCCAGGTGAAGGTCGCCGCCGGCGTGCCGGAGCGCGACGCGCTGGTCGTGGAGCGCGGTGACCGGGCGACGGTCACGTTCGACGTGCTGCCCGGACAGGAATTCGAGGGGCGCATCGGGTACGTCGGCGCCAGCGTGGATCCCGTCAACCGCACGGTGCCGATCGAAGTCGTGATGGACAATCCGGGCGGACGCATCAAGCCCCGGATGGTTGCCAGCGTGCAGGTCGCCCGCGCCCGCCTGGCGGATGTGATCGTGGTGCCCCAGCAGGTGGTGCTGCGGACGGAAGACGGGTACGAGGTGTTCGTGGTGACCGACGAGGACGGGACCCAGATCGCGCGCGCTCGGCGCGTGATCCTGGGCGCCTCCCATGGCAACCGAGTCGTGATCCGGGACGGGCTCGCCCCGGGCGACCGGCTGATCACGCTGGGTCAGCAGCAGGTGGACGACGGCAGTCGGGTCCGAGTGGTGAACGCCGCGTCGGCCGACACGGCGGCGGCCTCAGGAGACGCGTCATGACGACGCCGGGCGAGACGAAATTCAAGGAGTTCCGGCTCAGCTCCTTTGCGGTGGACCACCCGACGATGGTGCTGGTCCTGACGTTCATCGTGCTGGTGATGGGGCTCAGCGCCTACATGACGGTGCCCAAGGAGGCGTCGCCGGAGATCGTGGTGCCGAACATCATCGTCAACACGGTGTACCCCGGCGTCGCGCCGAAAGACATCGAGACGCTGATCACACGTCCGATCGAGGAAGAGCTCAACACCATCGGGGACGTCAAGGAGATCACGTCCGTTTCCACCGAAGGTTACTCGAGCATCAACGTCGAGTTCGAGGCCGGGGTGAACATGGACGAGGCGCTGGCGAAGGTGCGGGAGAAGGTGGACATCGCCAAGCCCGACCTGCCCACCGCTGCCGAGGAGCCCGAGATCCTCGAGATCAACTTCTCGGAGTTCCCGATCATGCAGGTGAACGTCTCGGGGCCGTACAGCCTGGTGCGCCTCCGGGACGTGGCGGAAGACCTGCAGGACGAGCTGGAGCAGATTCCCAGCGTGCTCGAGGTGCAGCGGTCCGGCGGGCTGGAGCGCGAGGTGAAGGTCGACGTCGACCTCGCCAAGCTCAAGTTCTACGACCTCGCGTTCGACGACGTGGTGGACGCCATCCGGTTCGAGAACGTGACGGTCCCCGGCGGCTCGATCGACGTCGGCGAGATGAAGTACCTCGTGCGGATTCCCGGGGAGTTCGAGACCCCCGCGCCCCTCGCCGACGTCGTGATCAAGACCCGCAACGGCCGGCCGGTCTACGTGCGCGACGTGGCGCGGGTGGACTTCGGATTCAAGGATCGTGACTCGTATGCCCGGCTGGACGGCGACCCCGTGGTCTCCCTCGCCGTCAAGAAGCGGAGCGGCGAGAACATCATCGCCACGGCGGAGGCGGTCCGCGCCACCGTCGAGCGGATGCGACCCGCGTTCCCGCCCGGGACGGTGGTGAAGATCACGTCCGATCAGTCGCAAGACATCCAGGAGATGGTGGCGAGTCTGGAGAACAACATCATCTCCGGACTGATCCTGGTCGTCGGCGTACTCCTGTTCTTCCTCGGCGTGCGGACCGCATGGTTCGTCGGGCTCGCGATCCCGATGTCCATGCTGCTCTCGTTCATCGTGCTCAAGGCGGCGGGCTTCACGATGAACATGGTGGTGCTGTTCAGCCTGATCCTCGCACTGGGCATGCTGGTGGACAACGCGATCGTGGTGGTCGAGAACATCTACCGGTTCCGCGAGCAGGGGTTCGATCGGAAGCACGCCGCGAAATACGCCACCGCCGAAGTGGCCATGCCGATCATCGGCTCCACGGCCACCACGCTGGCAGCGTTCCTGCCGATGGTGTTCTGGCCCGGCATCGTGGGCGAGTTCATGAAGTTCCTGCCGTACACCCTGATCATCACGCTCAGTTCCTCGCTGTTCGTGGCCCTGGTGATCGTGCCCACGCTGTGCTCGCTGTTTCTGAGCCTGGAGCACAGCCCGCGCGTGCCGCTCAAGCCGGCGGCCCGGCGGACCCTGCTCGGCGCCGGGGTGCTGCTGGTGATCGCACTGCTGGCCACGAACTGGCTCACGGCGGTCCTGCTGACGGCCACGGCCGCGCTGGCCTACGCGTTCCACCGCTTCGTGGCAGTGCCGCTCAGCTGGTGGTTCATGGACAAGGCCTTGCCCGCCCTCATCGACGACTACGAGCGGCGGCTGCGCTGGGCACTGGACCGCCGCGGCGCCGTGCTGGGCATCGCGTTCGGCGGCCTGCTGCTGGCGATGGTCGCCTTCGGACTCGTGGGTCCGGGCGTGGAGTTCTTCCCGGAGGACATCCCCCCCGCCACCGTCTACGTGCAGGTCACGGCGCCCGTGGGGACCCGAGTCGAACAGACGGACCGCATCGTGCGACGGATCGAAGAGGAGCTCGGTCGCGTGGAGGGACGGGAGGACTTCGAGTCTGTGGTGGCCACCGTGGGTTCCCAGGTCTCCAACACGTTCTCGGGGACCGGCGGTGGGACGCACCTGGCTACCACCGCGGTCAACTTCGCCGACTTCAACGAACGGCGCACCGACGTGTTCCTGACCCTCGAGCGGATGCGCCAAACGGTCGGCGTGGGGATCGCCGGCGCCGACATCGCGGTCGAGAAACCCAACGACGGCCCGCCCACCGGGCTGCCGGTCACCATCGAGATCGTGGGAGAGAACGCCGACACCCTGCGATTCCTCGCCGACGCCGTCGTGCGCCGGCTGGAGCAGTCCCCGGTGTTCGCGAAGCTCGACGGCCTCGAGAGCGACATGGCTGCCGGCCGGCCGGAGCTGGTCGTGGACGTGGACCGCGAACGCGCCGCCCTCTACGGCCTCAATACCAACGACATCGGGCGCACGGTCCGGGCGGCCATCAACGGCGTCGAAGCCTCCAAGTTCCGTGACGGCAAGGAGGAATACGACATCACCGTCCGCCTGGCCCCCGAGTACCGCGAGGACCTGAGTGCGCTGGAGCGCCTCACGCTGGTGCCCGAGGACGGCGGTCAGGTGCCGCTGTCGTCGGTGGCCCGGCTGCTGGTGGGGCGCGGATTCAGCGACGTGCGGCGTAAGGATCTGGACCGCGTGGCCACCGTGTCGTCGGAGGTGCGCTCGGGTCACAACGCGAATGCGGTGCTGGCCGAGGTGCAGGCAACCCTGGACGACTTCGTGGCCGCCCTGCCGGCGGGCTATCAGTTGCGTTATGCTGGGTCCCAGGAGGAACAGGCCGAGTCGCAGGCATTCCTCTCGGGCGCGTTCGTGATCGCGCTGTTGCTCATCGGCTTCATTCTGGTGTGGCAGTTCGACTCGGTCACCAAGCCGCTCATCATCATGACGTCGGTCATCCTCTCCACGATCGGGGTGCTGCTGGGCCTGATCGTCTTCCAGATGCCGTTCGGCATCATCATGACCGGCGTCGGCGTGATCAGTCTGGCGGGCGTCGTGGTGAACAATGCCATCGTGCTGATCGACTACACCGACCTGCTGCGCGACCGGGACGGGCTGTCCCGACGCGAGGCGGTGGTCAAGGCCGGCAAGACGCGCTTCCGGCCGGTGATACTGACGGCGATCACCACGGTGCTGGGACTCGTCCCCCTCGGCATCGGGATGAACATCGATTTCCTGGGGCTCTACACGGCGCTCCAGCCCGACTTCTACTGGGGTGGGGAGCAGGCCGCCTGGTGGGGCCAGATGGCCGTCGCGGTGATCGTGGGCCTGTCGTTCGCGACGGTGCTGACGCTGATGGTCGTGCCGTGCACCTACTCGCTGCTGGACGATCTGGACAAGGTCCTGGCCACGCACTTCGTGAGCAAGCGGCCGCGGACCGGCGAGCATGCCGTGATTCCGGTGACGGCGGCGGGCCGCGCGACCGCCTCCGCCGATGCGGTGAGAGCCGCGCATCCGGCGGGCACGGGATGACGAGATGACGAGATGACGAGATGACGGGAGGGTGCTGCTGGCCCTCCCGTCGTCGTTCCGGCCCTTCCGTGCCGCAACCAAACGGGGGTTCCAGCCGTCCAAGGAATGAGGGCGTGGCGCCGGAGGGCAGGGGTTCCATGTGGAAACAGATCGCCGGCGGAGTGATCGCGCTCTGGGCGCTGGCTGCGGCGGCACCGGCGGGCGCCCAGGACGGCTCGATTCACCCCACGCCGCCGCCGACAGTGGCGGCGGGGCGGGTGGCGGGCCCCATCCACCTTGATGGAATCCTGAACGAGCCGTCCTGGCACGCGGTGGCCCCGGCAACCGGGTTTCTCCAATCGCAGCCGCAGGACGGCCAGCCGGCCACCCAGCGCACCGACGTGCGCTTCCTGTTCGATGCCGAGGCGCTCTACGTGGGCGCGCGCATGTACGATTCGCTGGGTGCCGCCGGCGTGCGGACTCGTCTCGTGCGTCGCGACGGCTCCGCGGAGGCAGATGCACTGACACTGGTCTTCGACACCTTCCACGACCACCTCGGGCGCACGCAGTTCTCGGTGAACCCCTCGGGAGTGAAATGGGACTGGTACGGTCCCGGCGGCGCCGGGCTGGATCAGTCGTGGGATCCGGTGTGGGAGGTGGCGACCCGCATCGACTCCTTGGGCTGGACCGCCGAGCTGCGCATCCCGTTTTCGCAGCTCCGCTACCCGACGGCGCCGGATCAGACCTGGGGGCTCCAGGTAGTGCGCATGGCGAGTCGCCTCAACGAGCGGTCGCATTGGGCCTGGTGGCCTCTGAACCAGTCCGGGGGGCCTGAGCGGTACGGGCACCTTACCGGACTGGAGATCGTACGGGGCCCGGGTCGCTTCGAATTGCAACCGTACGTCGTGGGCCGCTCGATCAACCGCCCGGTGACGGATTCGGCCGACCCGTTCGCGGACGCGCACGCGTGGGGTGGCCGCGTCGGCGCCGACGTCAAGTACCTCCTCACGTCGAACCTCACGCTGACGGCCACCGCAAATCCGGACTTCGGCCAAGTGGAGGTGGACCCGGCCGTCGTCAACCTCTCGGCCTTCGAGACGTTCTTCGAGGAGCGGCGCCCGTTCTTCATCGAGGGGTCCGGCCTGTTCCGGTTTGGCGGACTCAACTGCTTCTTCTGCTCGAACGTCTCGGGGCTGTCGCTGTTCTACTCGCGCCGGATCGGCCGGGCGCCCCAGGGTGCCAGTCTGGCGTCCGACGCGGGGCCGTATGCCGAGTCTCCGAAGGCGTCCACCATCCTCGGCGCGGCGAAGATCACCGGGCGGACGCCGACTGGGTGGTCCGTCGGGGCCTTGAACGCCGTGACGCGGCGCGAATTCGCCACCGTGGCACTCGCGGACTCATCCCGCACGTCGCTCGAGGTCGAGCCGTTCACGAACTACTTCGTGGCTCGGGTGGCGAAGGATCTGCGGGGCGGGGCGACCGTGGTCCGCGGAATTGGGACCTCGGTGGTGCGGGACCTCCGCGAGCCGGCTCTCGCCGCCCGCCTCAACGGTCACGCTGAGGGCTTGGGCCTCGAGATCGACTCGTGGTGGGGCCAGCGGACCTACCGGCTGATGGCCTCCCTGGCGTTCTCCCAGATCGCCGGGGACTCGCAGGCCATCCTCCGTGCCCAGCGCTCCAGCGCGCGGTACTTCCAGCGCCCCGATCGTAAACAGGGGAGCAATGGTCTGTTCACGGATCGCTACGACCCCACGCTCACGACGATGCGGGGATTGGCGGCCTACGCGCGGTTCAGCAAGGAGTCGGGCGACTGGAAGTTCGAAACGTCGGCCAACATCCGCAGCCCGGGGTTCGAGGTGAACGACCTCGCGTTCCTGAGCCGAGCGGATTACGTGTGGATGAACGGCAACGTGTTCCGGCAGTTCACGAAGCCCACCAAGCTCTACCGCCAGATGTTCTTCATCGCCGGCGGGCAACAGCAGTACAACTTCGACGGCGATCTGACCGACCGCCAGCTGCAAGCGTTCGCCTTCATACAGCCCCGCAACTACTGGGAGGCGAGTGCCTTCGTGATCCGGCGGTTCGGCGTGTTCGATGACCGCCTCACCCGCGGCGGGCCGGTCGTGCGCCGGCCGGCCGTGACCTTCCTGGCGTTCAATCTCTCGACCGACGAGCGAAAGGCGGTCGTCCTCGAGACGAACCCCAGCCGTGGCTGCACGGAAGAGGGGGCGTGCAGCTGGTCGGTGAACCTCGACGCGACCGTCCGGCCGGCGTCGAACGTGGTCATCCGGATCGGGCCGTCCTACGAGTACGACGTGAGCCGCGCCCAGTACGTGACGGCCGTCGACGACCCGACGGCGACGACGTTCTACGGGCGCCGATACGTGTTCGGCGGCCTCGAACAGAAAACGCTGTCGATGAACACGCGACTGAACCTCACGTTCACGCCCACGCTGTCGCTCGAGGTGTTTGCCCAGCCGTTGATCGCGAGTGTTCGCTACACGGACTACAAGGAGTTTGTCGCGCCGCGCGTGCTGGAGAAGCGGGTGTATCAGGCGGTGAGCGAGCAGGACGGGGTGGTGACGATCGACCCCGACGAAGCCGGTCCGGCGGACGCGTTCTCGTTCGACAAACCGGACTTCACGTTCCGATCCCTGCGCGGGAATGCGGTGCTGCGCTGGGAGTACCGGCCCGGGTCGACCCTCTTCCTAGTCTGGACGCAGTCGCGGGCCAGCGAGGAGCTCCTGGGTGATCTGTCGTTCCGACGCGACGTGGACGCCCTGTTTGCGGCGCCGGCGGAGAACATCTTCCTCATCAAAGTCAGCTACTGGCTCGGCTTGTGATCGCCGCGTCGTAGGCGGGCCCCGGATGCGCTCGCAGGTGTCCACGACGGCGGACCGCGTGGCGATCGCGGTGTCGGTCAACCCGGTGCGCACGGACATCGCGGCGGCAGGGATGCTGCGCCTGTACGTCCAGCACCAGTGGCTGGTGCCGACCGCCGCGTCGGCGCGTCTGCGGCCGGTCAGCGCGTGCTGTCGTGTGTGCGCTCGGATTGCCTGGACCCCGGGGCGCGGACGAAGGCCGGGGCGCGGTCAGTCAGGTGCCCGGCGCGAGGTCGGGCCCATCTTGCAGGAACTGCAGCACGGCGACCTCGTCGCGTCGTAGCGCGGCGGTCGGCCGTTCGCGGCGCGGGGCTGCCTCGGGCTCGGCCGGCGGCGGCGCGATCGCGCCCTGCAGGTACGCGGCGAGCAGGGCCGGGTGGATGTAGTACTTGCGGCAGACGGCGCGCGTGTTGCCCAGCCGCGCGGCCACAGCGTCCACGGCGCGCACGAGGTTCCGCTCGGCGTCGCGCTTGCTCGTGGCGGGTCCGATCTCCCGCAGCTCCCGTGCGGCCAGCATCGTGCCGGCCCAGGTGCGGAAGTCCTTGGCGGTCACGTCGCGCCCGGTGATCTCGCGCAAGTACGCATTCACGTCGCCTGAGGAAATCGCCTGGCGCCTGCCATCGTCATCGAGGTACTGAAAGAGCTCCTGCCCGGGGAGATCCTGACACTGCTGGATGATCCGGGCCAGGCGGCGGTCGCTGATGGCGACCGTCTGCATGACACCGCTCTTCCCGCGGAAGCTGAACCGCAGCGTCGCGCCTTTGACCTGGACGTGCCGCTCGCGCAGCGTGGTGAGCCCGAAAGAGCGATTCTCGCGGGCGTACTCGTCGTTTCCCACGCGAATCAGCGTCTTGTCGAGCAACCGGACCACGGTGGCCAGGATCTTCCGACGCGTGAGCGCACGCGGGCGGAGATCGCGTTCCACGCACTCGCGGATGGACGGCAGGACCTCGCTGAACTCCAGGATGCGCCGAAACTTCGATTGATCGCGCGTGGCACGATACCGGGGATGGTAGCGGTACTGCTTGCGGCCGCGGGCATCCCGCGCCGTCGCCTGGATGTGCCCCTCGGCGTCGGGGCAGATCCACACGTCGGTCCACGCCGGCGGAATGGCCAGCCCGTTGAGGCGGCGTCGCTCCGCGCGGTCCGTGATCCGAGCGCCGTCCGGCGCGTAGTACGCCCAGCCGCGCCCCGCCCGGCGCCGGCGGATGCCCGCGACGCCGTCGGTCACGTAGCTGAGGCCCGCGCTGCGCGCAGCCTCGCGATGCTCGTCGGTTCGCGGCGACGTCAACGCGCGCTCCCTCCCGTGAGCGGTTCGGACAGCCTAGACACCGGCCCGGCGGGACCGCCGCGACCTACCTCACAGCCGCAGGGCGTCCGCGCCGGCCAAGTCGTTGCCGGTCCCTAGGATATGAGGTTTGGCGCTGGCGTGCCACTGGGACGACCGTGAGCGGCGCCTCGGGCCGGGCCGGCAGCGGGAGCGACGTCCGCTCATGGCGGGGCGAGCGGGTAGTGGTCGGCGTCGGCGTATGTGATCAGCCAGTCGCGTCCACGCCGTTCCCAGACGAGCGTCGTCGGGCCCCACAGCCGCAGGACGTCGCCGGTCCGCATCACGATCGAGTCGCGGAACGTGAAGCTGGCGAGCGCCGCCTCGTGGCTGAGTACGAGCACCTCGAGATCCGTCCACACGGGGGCGAACGAGGCGAACGCCGGCAGGCTGCGGCGGATGCTGGCGACGGCGGAGTCGTAGCCCATCCGCACGCCGTCGTTGTACATGAAGAATTCGGGCGCCAGATGCGCGATCGTCCGCTCGACGTCGAGCGCGCGTTCGGCAGCGGCAAACGCGCGCGTCGCCGAATCCACGCTCGTGCGGACCGCCTGGCGCGCGGGCTCGTCCAGCGGCACGGGCCGGCCGACGCATGCGGCGACGAGGACCACCAGCGCAACCGCGGATCGGCCCCACGCCGTCATCCGGACAGCTCCCGGTACCAGGCGGCGAACGCACGCTCGTGGAACGTCCGGCCGAACAGCACCCACTCGCCCAACGACGGAGGGAGCGCAAACCGCGCCGCGGCGGCCGCGGCGTCGATCCCGTCCGCATGGGCACGGCGGGCCGCCCGCTCCACCTCGGAGAGGACGGCGACGTACTGATCGAACGCCGCGGCGCCGCCCAGAGGGCCATGGCCGGGGACATAGGTGGTCTTCCGGACACGACGGAGCGCGCGCACGGCCGCCGTCAGGCGGCTTGGGCTCGCGTCCATGAAGTTGGGGAACATGCCGTGCCACACGAGGTCGCCGCAGAACACGACGCTCGGGTCGTCAATTTCGAGCGAGACATCGCTCGCCGTGTGTCCGTCGCGCGGCACTAGGCGGACCACGCGCCCACCCAGGTCGAGGACGCTGGCCTCGGTCGGCAGGGGCACCACGTCGTCAAGCGCCACTCGGCGCTCGTCGGTCGCCTGGTTGCGGTCGAGCGCGAGCTCACGAGTGACCGTCGTGGCCCGCACGGCGGGCTGGACTTCCGCGGTCAAGTACCCAGTCACGCCGTTCGTGTGGTCGGCGTGGTAGTGGGTGAGGGCGACGTGCGTCGGCCAGCGGCCCGTGAGCGCACGCGCCTGCGCGGCGAGCCACGCGGCGCCCTCCGGCCGGTAGAACCCCTCGATGGCCAGCACGCCCGCCCGGCCCGCCACGATCCCGCCATTCGCGAGCGTCGTGCGGTCGCCGGTGAGCGGCGTGGAGATCAGAGCCCAGATTCCGTCGGCCACCCGCTCGAGCCGGCCGAACGGCTCCTGCGCTACGATCGGGCGGGACGGCGGTCCACCCCACCGACGGCACCATGCGGGCGGCAGGACCGCAGCGGCGAGGGCGAGATGCGTGGCGCACGAGGCCGACCGAACGACGAAGTCCCGGCGTGACAGGCGCGGCATGGGTCAATAGTGGGGCGTGCGGGGGGGCGACGGCTAGTCGGCGGCGGCGCAGCGCACCGTCAGCGTATAGCGGTCCGACGGCACGTACGTGGGGTCGCTGTCGTCCCCGCCATCCCAGCTGGCCGCCACGAAACACACGTCGCGGCCGTGCCGCAGGGCGAACGCGGTTCCGTCGGGTCCGTCCGCCGCGTAGCGCAGATCCTCCTGCCACCCCAGCGCCAGGAGTCCCGCCCGGACCCGCTCCTCCGGCCGCGGCCCGGTCGGGAGGCGCGCGCGTGTCGTCGCGAGCCCCAGCCAGCATCCCCGGCGCATCTGCGTCGATCGGGGATCTGCCACGGCGGTATCGCGCACCAGCCTGGCCCGCTCGCCGTCGATGCCGAGAAAGGCGGCCGCCGCCGCGCATGCCGGGGTCGGCTGTTGCGCCGCCACACGCCCCCCGCCCGCGAGCAGGACCCCGAGCATCAGCGCCCGCAGCACGGGCGTCACTGCGCCCCGGCGCTGATGCCCAGGATCTTGTGGCAATGCGGGCAGCAGAACACGCGATTGATCGAGAACCACCCGCGCTTGACCTCGACGAGCTTGGCGAGCTTCATCTGGCAGTGCGGGCAAACCGGCTTGATGTCTTCCTTTTCGATCTTCACCATGTCACTTCGTCCTTGCGCGATGTCCTGCCGGACTCAGTCGTGATGATCGGCGGGCCGCATATGCTCCGCTCCCGCGAGCCGGCCGGTCAGGCGGGTGGGATCATGAATCAGGACCGGCAGATGCTGCGGGCAGATCCACAGGTGGGCGCCCTGATAGTCCAGCGGGATGAGCGGAATGGCGTCAGGCCCGCGACCGCAGGCGATGCAGGCTGAGGGGGTTGTCGTTGTCATCAGTGCACGCTCTCGAGGGTTGCGACCGACGTCACCGGGCTATCCGGATCCAAGGCCCGGGTACACCTCCGGGCGACGGTGACGCCAGAACAGGGTTCGGGCGGGCGAGGCGGCGCAGGCCGCCAGGTCCAGATCGACCACGACGAGGTCGCCTTCGAGACGCCTGCCGCGCGCGATCACCGCACCGTCGGGTGCGACGACGAACGACTCCCCGGCAAACATGAGCCGCTCCTCCGCCCCCACCCGATTGCAGAGGGCGGCAAAGTACCCGTTCTGAAAGGCCGCTGTGCGGACCTCGGCCTCGTACAGGCCGTCGGGCCACTCGTCGAGGCCGCCCGCCTGGGGAATGACCACGAGCTCGGCACCCGCCAGGCCGAGCGCTCGCATGTACTCGGGGTAGTGCCGGTCGTAGCAGATCGCGACGCCCACGCGGCCCACGCGTGTGTCGTATACGGGCGCGCCGCGGTCACCGGGGTCGTAGTAGGCCTGCTCGTGGAAGCAGGCGTAGTCGGTGATGTGCACCATCCGTGTGATGCCGAGCAGCGTCCCGTCGGCGTCGAACACTGGCGAGCTGTCGTAGTGCTTGTCGCCCTCGGTCTCGTACTGGTTGAACACCGTTACGAGTCCCCGGGCCGCGGCCTTGGCGGCGATCCGATCGCTGGTGGGACCGGGGATGGGCTCGGCCAGCGCCCGGGCGCCGGCGTACCGTTCCCACTGCGGGAAGAACCGCAGCAACGCCAGCTCGGGGAAGGCGACGAGGCCGGCGCCCTGGTCGGCCGCTGCATCCATCGCTGCAAGGGCCCGGTTGAGGTTCTGCGCCGGATCGGGACCCGCCGCCAACTGCGCCAGGGCGATCCGCACGGTCACGGTCGCTGCCCCATGGTGAGCAGCGTTCCGTGGGTGGCTTTCCAGTCGGCCGGAGCGGAGGCCTCGTCGGGCCCGGATTGCCGGATCCGTTCCTGGGTCACGTGCTCAAACCCCGCCCGCTCGAACGCGGCCTGCCACCCGGCCTGGTCGAGCAGGGTCATCTCCACGCCGAGGTCCGCCGGCCACGAGTGGCTGGCCACGTTCTCCCCGTAGTAGTCGACGGCGCACGCGAACCGTCCGCCGGGCACGAGCAAGTCGAGCGTCTCGCGCAATGCCGAGTGGAGATCCGGGAGGTAATAGAAGACCTCCATCGAGAAGATGACGTCGAACAGGCCGGCGGCGTTGCCGGTTCCATCGGGGGCGAGCCCGGCGAGCCCGCCTCGTCCTCCGAACATCGCCACCCGGAACTCGGTGTTCGGCAGACTTGCCGACAGGCGTTTGGCCAGCGCGATCATCTCCGGCGCCACGTCGATGCCCACGGCCCGGCCGGCGGGAGCGGCGGCGGCCGCCCACCGCACCGCATAGCCGTTGCCACAGCCGATGTCTAGGAACCTGGCATCGCGCGCGAGCGCGAGCCGCTCCAGCGCCCGGCGGGCCACGGGCCAGTGGCTGTCGGCCATGCGGTCGGCGCGGTCGCCCTGTGCCCACTCGTCGAACACGGCGCGCACGCGCGCAACCCGGCGCTCCAGGGACTCGGTGCCGTCAGTCTCGGCCAAGTACCCTCCGAACCAGGCGCCGGGGGTTGTACCGCCAGCGACGGAGGGCGCGCTCGAGTGCCTCCGCGTACTCCTCCGCCGACTCGAACCGCTCTTCGGGATCGCGCGTGGCTGCCCGGGTGAGGACCCGGGCGAGCTCCTCGGGCACGTCGGTGCGATGGGCACGCACGTTGGGCACTTCACCCATCGCCTGGCGTGCCAACACACTCTCGATCGTGCCGCCGCCGAACGGAAGGCGGCCCAGGAGGCCGAAGATGGCCACCATGGTCAGCGAGTACAGGTCCGCGCGGTTGTCCACGGTTTCACCCAGCAGTTGTTCGGGCGCCGCAAACTCCGGTGTCCCCGAATGCGAGTAGTGCTTGCGGTCGTCGCGCAGTCCCTCGAGTGCCAGGGCCAGTCCGAAGTCCGTGATCTGGATCCGCCAGTCCGGGCGCTCGAGCAGGATGTTCTCCGGCTTGAGGTCGCGGTGCACGAGCCCCTGGCGATGCGCGTGAGTGAGCGCGGACAGGCCTTGCTGCAGCAGCGCGACCGCTTGGGGCACCGAGAGCGGTCCGTGGCGCCGCACGTATTGGCCCAGGTTCTCTCCCGGGATGAACGCCATCGTGTACCAGAGCAGTCCGGTGCGGCCGCCCGTATCGAACACGTCCACGATGTGGGGGTGCCGGACCTGGGCGGCGAGCTGGGCTTCGCGGCGGAACCGCTCCACCACACCAGGATCGGCCGTGAGCGAGGGATGCAGGACCTTGAGCGCCACCTCCCGCTCGAGCGCCAGGTCGCGTACCCGATACACCCGTCCGAACGCGCCGGCGCCCAGCTCGCTCAGCAGCTCGTAGTCGTCGCCCAGGGCCCGGCGCAGCAGCTTCTCCCAGGCGGTCGGGTCCGCCTCGGTCGTGAGCGGGGCGGCGCTCGACCGGAATCCGGGGTCGCCCAGGTCCGACAGCAGGTCGCTTGCCATCTCGGCGGCGTTGAGGTAGCGAGCGCGCAGCGTCGGCTGGAGCGCGTGAACCACGATGCGCTCGAGTGCCTTGGGACACGCGGTGCGGAGCAGGGACGGAGGCGGAATGTCCGCAGGGTCAGCGGCGGGCGGCTCGCCCGTGACGGCGTAGTAGATCAGGGCGCCCGCGGCATACAGGTCGCTGCCGGGCTCGCCGGTCCCGCCGCTGCGCGTCTCCGGCGCCAGGAACGGATCGGCCGCGGGATCCACCTCGGGTCCGGCATACTCGAGCAGGGAGTTGGCCCAACGCAGATCGGTGATGATCGCGCGGCCTGCGAGCGTCAGCATCAATGACGTGGGCGCAATCCGCCGCACGATGACTTGCTGGGTGTGTGCATAGTCGAGGGCACTCAGGAGGTCGCGGGCGAGCTGGAGCACGTCGGGGATGGGCCGCGGGCCGCGCTGGACGGCCTCGTAGAGGCTTTCGCCGTCGATCCACTTGGTCACCCGATAGGCCCACTCCCCGCGGTACCCGGCGGAGTGGATCGGGCGGAGGCCGGGGTGATCCAGCTGGGCGAGCAGGACGGTCTCGCGCTCGAACCAGCGGCGCCCGGGGGTGTCGGGCTTGAAATGGACGCGGAGCGCCACGCGGCGATCGAGCACGGCGTGCCGGGCCACGAACAGGGCCCGGGCCTCGTCTGCCGCCACGAGCCGCTCCAGCTGGAACATGCCGACGAAGACCTGCTCGGCCTCCCGCTGCAGCGCCGCCGCGTCCACCGACGGCGCGATGGGCGCATGGGTGGACGGGATGGGAGCGGTCATGACGGGCCGGGCGCGGACATGGTTCCGGAAAAGTAATCTCGATCGGCGGCGGGAGTGCTGGTCCCGTGTGGGTCCATCCCCCAGATTGCTCGGGAACGGACACCCCTGCGGAGGTCGAACGATGTCGGTGAGTCGTCGGGAATTTGCCGAAGTGGCGGCCCTCGCGGCCGTCCTGCCCCTGTGGTCTCGTCCACGATCGTCCCCGGAGCAGTCGGCCGCCGCGCCGCCGGCCCCGGCTCAGCAGGAGGAACCGTCCGCCGAGGCCCGCGCGCTGGGGGCCTGGGTCCGGGCGCGCTACGGGGACCGGCTCACGGCCAACCAGTACGCTGAGGTCCTCGAGGATATCGACGGAGCGCTCCGCCGCGCCGCACGACTCAACGCCCCCGCGCTGACCAACGCCGACGAACCGGACATGATCTTCCGCGCCTACCGGGGGGCCTGACCGATGTACGACGACACCATTGCCTTCCTGCCGGTACGGGAACTGGGTCGACGCCTGCAGGCCAAGCAGCTTTCCCCGGTCGAGCTCGCCGAGACCTACTTGGCGCGCCTAGAGCGGTGGGGCCCGACGTTCAACTGCGTGGTGACCCTGACGCGCGAGCGTGCCCTGCGCGAGGCACGCCGGGCGGAGCAGGAGATCATGCGCGGCCGGATTCGGGGACCGCTGCACGGGGTGCCGTACGGCGCCAAGGACCTGCTGGCCACCGCCGACTACCCCACGAGTTGGGGGGCGGCACCGTATCGCGACCAGCGGTTCGATCGGGACGCTACCGTGCTCCAGCGACTCGAGGCGGCCGGTGCCGTGCTGGTGGCCAAGCTCGCCATGGTGGAGCTGGCCGGGGGCATGGGCTACAACCAGGCCAACGCGTCGTTCACCGGTCCGGGCATCACACCCTGGAACGCGAAGTACTGGTCCGGTGGGTCATCCAGCGGCTCGGGGGCGGCCGTCGCGGCCGGGCTCGTGCCGTTCGCCATCGGGTCGGAGACGTGGGGCTCGATCATGGCGCCGGCCACGTTTTGCGGCGTCTCGGGGCTGCGCCCCACCTACGGACGGGTGAGCCGCCACGGCGCGATGGCCCTCTCGTGGTCCATGGACAAGCTCGGGCCGCTCTGCCGCACGGCGGACGACTGCGGGCTTGTGCTCGCCGCGATCGCTGGCGCGGATCCGGCCGATCCGAGCGCGGTGACGCAGCCCTATGCGTATCGCCCCGCCCGACCTGCCGGGCGCCGCTGGCGGCTCGGGGTGCTGAAGGACGCGGCCACCGGGGCGCAGGACGACGTGCGCCGGAATTTCGAGGCGTCGCTCGAGGTCGTGCGTGAGTTCGCCGACCTCGTGCCGGACCTCGAGCTGCCCGACTTGCCCTTCGGGCAGGCCGCCGGGACGATCATCGATGCCGAAGGCGCGAGCGCGTTCGAGGATCTGATCCACGACGGCCGCGCCAACGAGCTTGCGGCTCCCGAAGACCGCACCGGTGGCTATTCCGGCCTCGTGGTGCTGGCCAAGGACTACCTCAAGGCGTTGCGCCTGCGTCGCAAGATGGTGGTGGCGTTCGACGAGTTCCTGAAACCGCTCGACGGTCTCGTCCATCCCACCCGGGCCACGCCGGCCTATCCGCTCGACAAACCGTTCCGGGAGGGCTGGCCGGGCGTCCGTGGCGGACCCGGGCTGAGTGGGGCGGAGAACCTGTGCGGCACGCCGGGCATCGGGATTCCCAACGGGTTCGCCGTCGAGAACCTGCCCACGGGGCTCCAGTTCAGCGCGCGCGCGTTCGACGAGAACGTCGTGCTGACGCTCGCTGCCGAGTTCCAGCGCCGCACCGACTGGCACACCCGGCGGCCCCCGCTCGACGCGTGACGCCCCGGCTGCACCTGACGGATACGCGAGACGGCGCGCCGCTCGTCTTTGGGCGGGGTCCCGTGCGGGTCAGACGCTCGGGCTCGGTCGAGGTCGTCGCGCGTGGGCCGGAGGCCGAAGTCGTCTCGGGCTTTTCCGCGTGCTTCGGGCGGCGCGAGGCGACGGGACTGGGCTTTGCGCTCCCCGTGAAGCTGGTGCGGTCGCTGCGGCCGCCCGACCTCTGCACCGAGCTGCCACGCTGACTACGATCGTCGTCGTCCCGCACACGCATTGGGACCGCGAGTGGTACCTCCCGTTCGCGCGGTTCCACCA
This sequence comes from Gemmatimonadales bacterium, assembly GCA_041580775.1. GTDB lineage: Bacteria > Gemmatimonadota > Gemmatimonadetes > Gemmatimonadales > GWC2-71-9 > JAOTWJ01. Next base: position 14,345 of record JBFGDF010000014.1, on the reverse strand, counting down.
GCGGTTCGTCTCGCTCATGGACGATCTCCTCGACGCGCTCGAGGCCGATTCCGCGCTGCGGTTTCACCTCGACGGTCAGATGGCGCTGGTGGATGACTACCTCGACGTGCGGCCCGAGGCCCGCACGCGTCTGGTCCGCCTGGTCGACGCCGACCGGCTGAGTCTCGGGCCGTGGTACGTGCTCGCGGACGAGTGCCTGGCCGGGGGCGAACCGCTGCTCCGGAACCTGCTCGTGGGGCGCCGCCGCGCCGCCACGCTGGGCGGGTGGCTGCCGGTGGGCTACAGTCCCGACGCGTTCGGCCATCCGGCCACCCTGCCGAGTCTGCTGCGCGGATTCGGCATCTCGACGGCGGTACTGTGGCGGGGCGCCGAGCCGGAGATCGGTCGTGATCGGGATCTCTTCCGGTGGACGGCGCCCGATGGTGCGTCGGTGCTGGTGCACCACCTGCCCCCGCAGGGCTACGAGTACGGTGCCGAGTTGCCGGCCACGGTGGAGGCGCTGCGGCCCCGGTGGACCGCCCTGCGCGGCGCGCTCGAGCGGCGCGCGGCCACCACGGTGCTGCTCGTCCTGAACGGCGCCGATCACCACGCGCTGCAGCCCGACCTCGCCGCGGCGGTCGCGTCCCTGCGGGCGCTCGAGCCCGAGGCGGAGGTCAGGATCGGCACCCTCGCGGACTACTTCGCGGCGATCCGGAGTGCCGGGGGCGACCAGATGCTGACGGACGTGCGGGGGGAGCTGCGCCACTCGCCGCGACACACGTGGGCGTTGCAGGGAGTACACGCGACGCGCGCCGGCCTCAAGCGACGGATCGCCGAAGGGGCCGCGCTGCTGACCCGCTGGGCGGAGCCACAGGCAGCGCTCGCCGCCCTTGCCGGCGGCCGCGATCGCCGCGCGCTGCTGGAAACGGCGTGGCGCGCGCACCTGCTGAACCTGTCCCACGACGTGCTCGCCGGGTGTGTCGCGGATGCCGTCGCCGCCGACGCGGCGCGCCGTGCCGACCACGTGATCGCACAGGCCCGCGGCCTGCTCGACGACGCGTTGCACGAGCGGCTCGGTCAGGATCGGGTGCGGGCGCGCCAGACGCCGGACGGGTGGCAGCCGGCGCTCGTGCTCGTGAATCCGTCGTCCACGCCCCGGGCCGGAATCGTGGAGGCGACCGTCACCGCGTTTGGCTCGCACGTACTCGTCGGGCGGCCGGCGGCGTCGGACGATGCCGGGCCCGGGCGCGTTGCGTTCCACCTGCGCGACACCAACGGTCGCGTGATTCCGCACCAGCCACTGGGTGAGTGGGAGGCGTACGAGCGGCTGGACAGTGCTCGGGCCTACCCCGACCAGGACCGCGTCTGGGTGACCCGCGTGGCCGTGCTGGCGCCGCAGGTGCCCGCGTTGGGCGTGCTGCGGCTCGACTTGGGCGACGGGACAGGCGGCGGTGCGATCCCCGATCCCGTCCGCACCGCGGGTCGCGGACTCCTCGCGGGGTGGGGTCGGGTCGAGCCGTCGGCGAAGGGGTTCACCGTACAGCGGGGCTCAGCGGTGCTCGAGGGAGTCGGGCGGCTCCAGAGCGATCGGGATGCGGGCGACACCTACACCTTCGAGCCAGTCCCGGGAGATTCGACTGCTTGGGCACAGTGGGGCGCGCCACGCGTGGTCTGGCGTGGGCCCCTGGTGGCCGCCCTCGCGCGACCGTTCCGCATCGGCCGGCGCGTGCGCGGAACGCTGTTTGTGCGGGTCGACGCCCGCAGCGATTTGGTGCGTCTGACCGTCGAGGGCGAAAACCTCAAGGGCGAGCACCGATGTCGTCTGGTGCTGCCCGTGGGCCACGCCGGTGTGCTGACCGCCGACATGCCGTTTGGGCCGGTGACGCGAACGCACCAGCGGCATGTGCCGCAGGCGGGGGATCTGGAGTTGCCGCCCCCGACGGCGCCCATGCACCGCTACGTCTCGGCGCCGCGGTGGACGGTGTACGCCCGCGGCCAGTACGAATACGAACTTCTGCCCGGCGGCGATGTGGCCGTCACGCTGTTCCGGGCGGTGGGGGAGCTCTCCCGTGGGACCCTGCGCACCCGGCCCGGCCACGCCGGCTGGCCCACGGCGACCCCCGGGGCGCAGGAGCTCGGCCCGTTCCGGGTCGAGTTGGCCCTGGCCCCCCTGGGCGTGGACGAGGAAAGCCCCGGCGCGGACTGGGAAGCGGTTGAGCGGGCCGCAGACGCGTTTCACGCGCCCGTCATCGGGCGGATGCTGCGGTACGGGATGGCGGTGCCGCGGACGGCAGCGGGGCCGGAGCTCACCGGTGAAGGGCTCGTCTTCTCGGCCCTGAAGCCGCGGGACGACGGTGAGGGGGCCGTGCTCCGGTGCGTCAACGTCACCCGCCAGTCGGTAGCGGGAACCTGGCGCTGGCCTACCGCGGTCACGCGCGCGCTCCGGGCTCGGCTCGACGAGACCGTGCTCGCGGAACTCAAGCTTGGCCGCGACCGCCGCACGATCCGGTTCACCGCCGGCCCGCGCGAGATCGTGACGGTGGTGGTGGAAGTGTGAACGCCGCTACCGCGCCGTCGGGTCCATCGCGTCGCGAATCCCATCCCCCACCAGGTTGCATCCGACGACCGCCAGGGCGACCGCCACGCCGGGGAACGTGGCGATCCACGGGGCCTGCACCAGCGCGTCCCGGCCGCTCGCGATCATGTTACCCCAGGACGGTGTGGGGGCGGGGATCCCCAGCCCGAGGAAGGCGAGCCCGGCTTCGAGCGTGATGGCGTTGCCGACGCCGAGCGCCGTGGCGACGATCACGGGGGTGAGGGCGTTGGGAAGGAGATGGCGAACCAGGAGCCGCACGGGCGAGATGCCGGCTGCGCGCGCGGCGTCGGCGTACGGGCGGGCCAGCACCCCGAGCACCTCCGCCCGGGCGAGCCGGGCCACCGGCATCCAGCCCGTCAGCGCAAGCACGAGCACCACGAGCGGCCCGCTGGGTGAGAACAGGGCAACGAGGGCGAGCAGCAGCACGAGGCGGGGCAGCGCCAGCGCCGCGTCGGTGGCCGCCATGAGCACGCGCTCGACGGCGCCACGGAACAGCGCGGCGAAGGCACCGATCGTCGTGCCGATGACGGCCGCGAGCACCGCCGCGAGCACGCCGACGGCGAGCGAGATGCGCGCGCCATACGCGAGCCGACTCAGGAGGTCGCGGCCCAGCTGATCGGTGCCAAGCCAGCGAACCGCGCCGTCGGGGCCCGCGGCGAGGGGCGCCAGGAACCGGGTGCGGAGAATGTCGGGCTGGGCCAGCGGGTCGTACGGCACGATCCAGGGCGCGAGGAGTCCCGCCATGGCGAACGCCCCCAGGATCGCGCCGCCGACCACGACCCGTCGGTCGCGCAGCGCGAGCCGCATCGTCGCGGTCATCGGCGGAGCCGCGGGTCGGCGGCGGCGTACAACAGGTCGGCGAGCAGATTGCCAAGCACCACGAGCGCGCCGAACACCGCGGTGGCGGCCATGACGACCGGGTAGTCGCGGGCGGTCACGGCGCCGACCAACTCGCGGCCCATCCCCGGCCACGCGAAGATCACCTCGACGAACACGGTGCCGGAGAACAGGGCGGGGAGCGACAGGCCGAGCAGTGTGACGACGGGAAGCAGAGCGCTGCGCAGCACGTGCCGACGGGCCACCGTCGCGGCAGGCAGACCCTTGGCGACGGCGGTTCGCACGTAGTCCTGCTGGCGCACGTCGATCGCGGCGCCCCGCACATAGCGCGCCGTGCCCGCGATGCCGAGGAGGCTCAGGGTCGTGAGCGGCAGAACGAGGTGCTCCAGGCGATCGCGCAGGCGTTGGGCGGGCGCCAGGAAGTCCGCGTCCAGCCCCGCGGCCCCCATCGCCGGGAACTGGAGCCAGGCCGGCCAGTCAAATCGCGCGGCGCCGTAGGCGAACACCAACACGAGGATCAGGGCGAGCCAGTAGCTGGGCATCCCGTACACCAGGAGCGTTACCACGGTGAGCGCGGTATCCAGCGGCCGCGCCCGCTTTACCGCCTGCACCAATCCGACGATTATCCCCCCGAGGTACGTGAGCAGCAGGGAGGCACCCGAGAGGAGCAGCGTGTACGGGACGGCGTCGGCCAGGACGCGGGTGACGGGGCGCTGCTGCGCGAGGCTCGTGCCCCAGTCGCCGCGGACGATGTTGCCGAGCCAGGCGACGTAGCGGACGGCGAGCGGCCGGTCGAGGCCCAGCGCCCGGCGCGCCGCCTCGAGGTCGGCGGTCCCGGCCCCGGGGCCGACCCACAACTGCGCCGGATCGCCCGGGGCGAGATTGAGGAGCAGAAAGGTCACGGTGACGACCGCGAACACGAGACCCACGCCCGTGAACAGCCGGACCAGCGCCCGACGCAGCATGCTCAAGGCTGCGATGACGGCTGGCCGGGCGTCAAGCGCGTTGGTGCTCGCGCTGCTCGCCGCCGCCTGCGAGCCCGGTGCGAGAGGTCATGCCACGACGGTGTTCGTCGCGTCCGGCGCCGAACTCCAGTCCATCAACCCGCTCGTCACCGTCCATCCCCTGGCCAAGCAAGTCCAGAAACACGTGCTGTTTCTGACGCTCGCCGCCTACGATGAGCACATGGAGCCACGGCCCCGCCTCGCGACCTGGGCGTGGAGCGACGGCCGGCGGCGGCTCCAGTTCGATCTACGGCAGGACGTCCGGTGGCACGACGGTCCACCGACGACGGCGGCGGATGTCGTCTGGACGCTGGAACGCGCACGCGACCCGCGAGTCGCCTATCCCCGAGCGGCGGAGTTGCGCGACGTCACGGCGGTGGTGGCGCTGGATTCCTTCAGCCTGATCCTGGAGTTCCGGCGGCCCCAGCCCGTGTTTCCCGACGTGCTCACCGACCTCGCGATGCTGCCGCACCACCGGCTGCGTGACGTGTCCCCGGAGCGCATGCGGGAGGCGCCCTTCAACCGGGCGCCAGTGGGGAACGGGCCCTTCACCTTCGTCGAGCATCGGGCGAATCAGCGCTGGGTGTTCGGCCGATCGCCCGGGTTCCCCGCGGCCCTCGGGCGGCCCCACATCGACCGTCTGGTCGTGGCGATCGTCGACGAGCCCACCACCAAGCTCGCGGCGCTCACGTCCGGCGAGCTGGATGTCGCGGGTATCAACCCCGCCCACGCCGCGTTCGTGCGCCGCGACCCGCGCCTCCGGGTCATTGACTACCCCATCCTCCTCTCGTACGCCGTCGTGTTCAATCTGCGGCGCCCGCCGTTTGACGACCCGGCCGTGCGACGGGCGCTGTCGCGCGCCATCGACCGCGGGACCATCGTCCAGGCCTACCTGTTCGGGTTCGGCGCGGTGGCATCCGGGCCGGTCAGTCCGGCGCACCCGTGGTTTGAACCCGCGGAGGCGATCCCGTTCGACCCCGCAGCGGCAGCGGCGTTGCTCGACGCGGCCGGCTGGCGGCGAGGTCCCGATGGCATCCGTGTCCGCAACGGCACCCGGCTGGCGTTCGGTCTGCTCACCGTGGGCACGGGGGACATGGCGTTGGAGCAGATGCTCCAGGCCCAATGGCGCGGTCTCGGCGTGGATGTGCGCATTCGCCGGCTCGAGCTCACGACGTTCCTCGCGACGGCTCAGAGCTCGGCGCGAGACTTCGACGCGCTCGTGACCGGCATTCCGGGTGACTTCGCCCTCGGCCATGTGGCCGCAATGTTCGACGGCGACGGCCCGTTGGCGTATCCCGGCCTGCGGGATTCGTCGGTGGCGGCGGCCTTTCGGGCGGTCCGGACGGCCGAGACCGGGGCCGACGTGGAAGCCGCGTGGCGCGGGGTCCAACGCGCGCTCGCGGCGGTCGAGCCGGCGGCGTGGGTGTATCATGCGCGGGGTGTCCAGGGAGCCGCGCGACGCGTCGCCGACCTGCGGATCGACCTGCGGGGCGAGCTGGCCGGCATTGCCGCGTGGCGACTCGCGACGCCCGGCGACGGACGGAACGGGACGGAGGGCGGATGGCCGTGACGGACGGGCCGTGGCGGGTGCGCGCGCGCGCGCCCGTGCGCGTCGATTTCGCCGGCGGGTGGTCGGACGTCCCGGTCTTCGCGGAGACCGCCGGTGGCGTCGTCACGAACGCCGCGCTTGCTGCCTACGTGCACGTCGACGCGATCCGGGGGGGGCGGGGAATTCGGCTCGTGGCCGAAGATCTGGGGGAACGGGTGGCGATGGACGGACCCGCCGGTCTCGCCTACGACGGCCGGCTCGATCTCCACAAGGCGGCCCTCAACATGCTGCCCGTCACCGGAGGGATCGAGGTGCTCACCCGCGCGGATGTGCCCGCGGGATCCGGGCTGGGGGCGTCCGGGGCGTTGGACGTCGCGCTCGTTGCGGCGCTCGCCCGCCTGCGCGACGAGCGTTACGACCGCGCCGACCTCGCCGAACTGGGGTTTGCCCTCGAAGCCCAGGAGCTGGGTCTCCTCGGCGGCCGGCAGGATCAGTATGCCGGCGCGTTGGGTGGGTGGCTCGAGCTCGCGTTTTCGGCGGAACAAGTGGCCGTCCGGCCGATCGCGCCGACACCGGAGCAGGTGAGGGAGCTCGAGAGCATGCTCGTGATTGCCTACACCGGTCAGTCGCACTTCTCCTCCCACACGCACGGCCGGGTGTGGGACGCCTTTCGGGCCGGCAGCCCGGAGGTGGTGGAAGCGCTCGGGGTGATTCGGGATTTGGGGGCTGCCGCGGCGACCGCCCTGCGTGCCGGTGACTGGCGCGCACTCGCCGCAACGATTGACGAGAACTGGCGCCAGCAGCAGCGGCTCGACCGGACCATCTCCACCGCGGCCGTCCAACGGGTCGAGGACGCCGCCCGTGGGGCGGGGGCGTGGGGCCTCAAGGCGACGGGTGCGGGCGCGGGTGGTTGCCTCCTCGTGCTCGGTCCGCCATCCCGGCGCCACGACGTGGAGCGAGCGGTCGAGGCGGCGGGAGCGACCTCGCTGCCTGCGAGGTTCGATTTCTCCGGCGTGGAGGTGTGGGAAGACGATGCTCCGGCCGATCGCGCGTGAGCTCGGCGAACGCCGCCTGACCGTCGCACGCACGCCCGTCCTCGCCCGCGCGGCCGCGCGGCTCGAGCGGCTGCTCGGCGATCTCGCCGTCGGCGACCCCTACGTGCCCGAGGCCAAAGCGCTGCTCTCCCGCGACGGGGGCGTCTGCCCGCGCGACGGCGCCCGGCTCGCGTTCGATCCCGATGCGCCGTTAGCCCACCGTTGTCCGCGCTGCCATGAGACGTTCGAGGGCGAGCGGCACCATCGGGCCTGGGTCACCCGCTACCACCTCTGGCTCAGCGAACGGGCCGTGCATCTGGCGCTGCTCGGGGCGCTGAGTGAGCGCCGGGACCTCACCGCGCGCGCGGGGCGCATCCTCACGGCGTACGCCGCTCGGTATCATCAGTACCGCAACGCCGACAACGTGCTCGGGCCCACCCGGCTGTTCTTCTCCACCTATCTCGAATCGATCTGGCTGGTTCAGGTGGTTGTCGCCAGCGCCATGCTCGAGGCCGCCGACCGCGACGCCGTGACGACGGCCGAATGGGCCGTGGTTCGGCGCATGGTGGGCGACTCGGCGGCGCTGATCGCGGAGTTCGAAGAGGGCTGGTCGAATCGGCAGGTGTGGAATGCCACCGCGCTCGTGGCGGCCGGAGGCTGGCTCGACGACGCGCGCCTCCGTGACCGCGGGTGGCGTGGACCGTGGGGCCTCGCCTCGCTGGCACGGGCGGTGGACGACGACGGATTGTGGCATGAGGGCGAGAACTACCACCTGTTCGCCACCCGGGGGTTTCTGCTTGCCGCCGAGCTGATCCGGTGGCAGGGCGGGAACCTCTATGAGGCGACCCGGCTGGATCGCACGTTCGGCGCACCCCTGGTCACGCTGCTACCGGACCTCACCCTGCCGGCTCGCGGGGATGCGCCCTACGGGGTATCGGTGCGGCAGCCGCGGTTTTGCGAACTCTGGGAGCTGGGTCGCGCCCGCGCCCGCGACCCCCGTCTGGAGGGAATCCTGGCACGCCTGTATGCGTCCGACGGGCCGGAGCTCGACGACGCCGGCCGACGCGAGCTCGCGGAACAGGAGATCAACCGCCCCGCGCACCGCCAGCACCGCGATCGCGCGGGATGGAAAGCCCTGCTCTGGATGCGGCCCGACGACCCGACACCCGGTGACGACGGCTCGGCCGCCTCCCGTCTGCTGGAGACGCAGGGACTCGCCGTGCTGCGGCCCGCACCCCGACGCACGGCAATGCTCGAATGTGGTCGCCGCGCCGGCGGACACGCGCATCCCGATCGTCTCCACGTGTCGCTGGCGTGGGAGACGCCCGTACTCGCCGACTTCGGGACGGGATCGTACGTCCGTCCGTCGCTGCACTGGTATCGTTCGGCGCTGGCCCATAACGCGCCCATCCCCACGGGTGGGGGGCAGGCGCCCGTGCCCGCAGTGTGTGACGGGTTCGGGTCGGTGCAGGAGTGGAGTTGGTGTCGCGCACGCGCCGATGGCCTGTGCGGTCCGGACACCGAGGCGGTCCGCACAGTCGTGGCCGGCCGGGACCTCGTGCTCGACGTGGTGGACCTCCGCGCGCCGCCCGGCGTGATGATCGATCTCCCGATCCATCCTCTCATTCCTCTCGTTGGGCCGGCGGGCATGCCCGTCCTTGCTCCCGATGCGGTGCCGGTCGGTCATGAGACCGGGTACGATCGCGTCACCGGGTGGCGCGAGCGCGAGGCCGCGGACGGTCGGAGTCCCGTGGCCGCCGACGCGCAGGTGGTCGTGCTGTTGGCCCCGCGACGCGGCGAGCGCATCCTCGGAGCGGTGGCTCCCGGCCCGCCCGACGCGGACCTTGCGGACGGGGCGCCCCGGACCTTTCTGGTGCGTCGCGCCGCGGGCAGCGGCCGTTGGGTGCAGCTCGTGGCGGCGGCTGCCCGGCAGCCGGAGGTGCGCCTCGATGGTGACGCCATCCACGTAACCGAGGGGGGCGTGACCACCGAGGTGCGGCTGACCGCGTCGGGTGCCGAAGTCCGCTGCGCGGATGGTCGGCGGGTCGCCTTGCCCGCCCGGCAGCCATTGCCGACCCCGCCCCAACGAGCCCGCACGGAGCCCACCGTCGTGCGGGTCCCGCTGGTGGCCGGGAGACCGACGCTCGACGCGTGGCCCGACGGTGCGGCGTGGTTCGCACTGGATGCGCCGGACTATCGGCGGTCAGAGACAGCCCACGGGGCCCATGGGCCGTTTCGGGCGGAAGTCGCGGTCGTCGCGCACGAGGATGCGCTGGTCTTCCGCGTCGCCGTCGTCAAGCGGCCCGTCGTGGTGCGCGCCGCGGACGCCGACGACCCCCGACTGGACAATGAGGCCGCCGACATCCACTCTGACGGCGTGCAGTGCTACGTGGGCGGTGCGGACTGGGCCGGGTGGGTGGTCCTGCCTGATCTCGAGGGCGGAAGCGTGCGCGCCCGCGGGGTCGCCGGCACCGCGGGACCGGGGCGCCCCGTCGCGGGAACCAGCCGGCGCACGGCGGAGGGCTATGAGGTGCTCGTGCGCTGTCCAACCGGCCGGCCGGTCGCGCGTGGCGACCTGGTGCAATTCACCGTGACCGTCAACGAGATGCATGTCGGGCGCGAGCGCCGGGCGGGGCAGTTGGCGCTGGCGGGTGGTGGGTGGGTCTATCTGCGCGGCGACCGGGAATCGCCGGAGGCGGCCTTGGTCGCGGAGCTGGCATGAGCATCGTCGTGGTGCTGCACGAGCCCCAGGACCTGGTGAACATCGCCGGGGTCGTGCGCGGGATGAAGAACTTCGGGCTGCGGGATCTGCGCCTGGTGCAACCGGCGGAGTACGAACCGCACCGGATCGAGGGCATTGCCCACAAGACCGGCGACATCCTCAAGCGGGTGACGCACCACGAGACGCTCGACGCCGCGCTGGCCGACTGCGTGCTGATCGTCGGGTTCACGGCGCGTGGCCGTACGGCCAAGCACAACGTGCTGCGCCCGCGCGAGGCGGCACCCGAGATCCTCGCCATGGCGGAGTCGGGGCCCGTGGCCGTGGTGTTCGGGCGCGAGGACAAGGGACTGAGCAACGAGGCGCTGGACCGCTGTCACCGGGCGGTCACGATTCCCACCAACCCGGCCCACGGATCCCTCAACCTCGCCCAGGCGTTCTGTGTCGCCGCGTACGAGCTCTTCGTCCAGCGGGACGTACAGCCCGCACTCAAGCCGCCCCGCAGGACGGCGCCGCTGGCCACCCAGGACGAGTTGGAGCAGCTGTTGGCCGCCGGCGCCAACGCGCTCGACGCGATCGAGTTCTTCAAGAGCCGCAACCCTGCGGTCGTGATGCGGACGGTGCGGTCGGTCGTACATCGGACGCCGCTCGACCGCCGGGAGGCAAAGCTCCTCAAGGCGATGTGCTTCGAAGTGCTGCGCTTTCTCGAGCGCAACGGCGTGCGGTGAGCGCGCGCGATCCGTCCGATCTCGTGCCCGGGGAGACGTCCACCGGCTCCAAGCGCTCCGACGTGCTGTTCGGGGCGGAGCCCGGGCCACGCCGCATGACGCGCAGTGCGGGCTGCCGGGTCTGGGACGACGAGGGCCGCGAGTACGTGGATTTCGGCATGGCGCTCGGCGCGGTGGCCCTGGGCTACGCCCACCCCGCGGTGACCGCGGCGGCGCAGGCTGCGGTGCGTGATGGCGTGGTGGGCACACTGCCGCCCGTGCTGGAGCTCCGCCTGGCCGAACGGCTCCTGCCATGGGTGCCGCACGGTGAGGCCGTGCGCTTCCTCAAGACCGGCGCGGAAGCGGTGGCGGCCGCCGTGCGGCTGGCGCGCGTCGTGACGGGCCGCGCGCGGGTGCTCACCGCGGGGTACCACGGCTGGCTCGACTGGTGTCAGATGACGGCAGGAGTGCCGGACGCCGTGCGCGCACTCCATCGGCCCATCCGGTTCAACGACCGGGCGGATCTCGCCGCCGCCCTTGCCGAGGGGGCACCGCCCGCCGCCATCGTGATCGAACCGGTCGTGGAGGGCCCGCCCGACCCGGTGTGGTTGCAGGCCGCGCGCGACGCCACGACGCAGGCGGGGGCCGTGCTCATCTTCGACGAGATCAAGACCGGGATCCGGTTCGGGCCGGGCGGAGCGGCGGCCCGGTATGGAGTGCCCTCCGACCTCGTGGTGCTCGGCAAGGCGCTGGGCAACGGGTTCCCGATCGCCGCCGTGGTCGGCCCGCGGACGGTGCTGGCGGCAGCGACGCGAACCTGGATCTCCTCCACGCTGGCGACAGAGACGGTGGCGCTGGCGGCGGCGGAGGCGGTGCTCGAGGTCTGCGAATCGACGGAAGCGCTGGCGCAGCTGCGCGACGCCGGTCAACGGTTCTTCGCCGGCGCGCAGGCGCTGGCCCGCCGCTGGTCCGGACTCGTGACGGACGTCGGCGGCGTCCCGGAATTCTCGTTCTTCCGGTTCGCCGACGACGCGTGCTCGGCGCGCGTGGCAGCGGCGGCCGCCAAGCGGGGCGTGCTGATCCGGCGGGGTCCCTACAACTTCCCGTCCGCCGCGCATGCGCCCCCCCTCATCGACGAAACGCTGGACCGCCTGGCGGCGGCGTTTGCGGAGGTCGACGCGTGCTGATCGACGTCCACGCCCACTTCTTCACGGAACGGTCGGGCCGCACCGACTGGCAGGAGCGCAACGCCAGCCGGCTGGCCGCCGGTGAGCGGATCGGGGTCACTGCGCACGTGGCTTCTATCCTCGGCACGTGGGGCGCCCGGTCGCCCGTGTACTTCCCGTCGCCCGACGATCTGCGTCACGCCAACGACCGGATGGCGACGATGTGCGCCGTCCATCCGGGCCGGGTCTTCGCCTATTGCGTCGTCAACCCGAACTACAGCGACGTTGCGCTGGCAGAGATCGATGCCAGGGCAGCCGCGGGCTTCGTGGGGGTCAAGCTCGCGGCCAGTCGGCGGGCGACGGATCCCCTGCTCGATCCGATCGCGGAGGCGGCCGCGGCGCGCGGGCTGCCGATCCTGCACCACGTGTGGCAGCATCGGTGGCGCGAGTGGCCGGGCCAGGAAGCCTCGGACGCCGCCGAGCTGGCGGTGCTCGCGGCCCGGCACCCCCGCACGACGTTCATTCTGGCGCATCTCGGCGGCGGGGGCGACTGGCAGCTGTCCCTGCGGGCCATCCGCGCCATCCCCAACGTGCTCGTGGATCTGTCGGGCAGCGGGATCGACTGCGGGATGCTCGAACGCGCGGTCGAGACGGTGGGGGTGCACCGCCTGCTGTGGGGTGGGGACGTCACGCAGGATACGGCGCTGGCCAAGCTGCGCTACCTCGACACGCTGGGCCTGGCGGGCGAAGCCATGGACCTGATCCGGCACGGCAACGCCGAACGCGTGTTTCCGGCGGGGTGTTTCCGATGATCCTCGACACGTCGGCCTTCGTGGGTCCCTATCCGTTTCGCCACCTCGTCGAACACGGGGTGAACGACCTCGTGCGGCACATGGATCGGCTCGGCATCGACCGGGCCTGGGTCGGCCACCTTGCGTCGCCATGGCACCGCGACCCGGCGCCGGCCAATCAGGAGCTGGTGCACGCGCTGCGGCCGTTGGCGGGCCGCCTCGCCCCCGTCCCCACGATTCTCCCAGGCCTCCCGCGATGGCAGGACGATCTTGCGCGGGCGCGGGAGCACGAGGCGCCCGCGATTCGCGTGTTTCCGGGTCCGCAGGGACTCGCCGCGGCGGGCCCGGCGGTCGAGGCCCTCGTCCGGGCGGCGGCCGCGGCACGCCTGCCAGTGTTGCTCACGGTCCGGTTCGAGGATGTGCGGCAGCGTCACCCGCTCGATCACACGCCCGATCTCGAGGCCGCGGCGGTGCGCACGCTGGCCCGACTCGATCCGCAGGTGCGACTCCTAGTCACCCACGCCGACGCGGCCTTCGTTGAGGAGGTTCACTTCGGGCTCACGCCGGACGAAGCCCGGCGCGTCCTCTGGGACATCTCGTGGATCTGGGGTCCGCCGGACGACCATCTGGCGCGCCTGCTGACCACGGTCGGTGGGGATCGCTTCGCCTTCGGCACGGGGATGCCACTCCGCCTGCCCGACGGACCCGTCGCCAAGCTCGATCTGCTGGATCTGTCGGCCACGACCCGCCGCGCGCTCGAATCGGGCAACGTCCTTGGGTGGCGCGCGTAGCGCCGGGTGAGGGGCGCGGTTGCCGTCCGGGTTCTCTTGACTATTTTTCCACCGGCCAAAGACCCGTGCCTCAGCGCCCGGGACCCTGGGCGTCACGTCGGTCACATCGCGCATTGGCGTCCGGGCATCTGGGGCGTCTCACGCCGTCCAAAGGTGGGCTATGGCCAGGTGGGTCGTGGGAGGAGGTACGGTCCTCGCGCTCGGTGCCGCCACGGCGCTCGTGGCGGGCGGGGTGCGGTCCCAAGGGCCATCGACCCCGCAGCTGCCGCCGGACACGGTCATTGACCTCACCTACGAAGCGCCGGTGGACCTGGACACGGCCGGCCTGCCCGGTCCCAAGCAGCCGATCTTCTACCGCCACGACATCCACGCCGGCCAGTACCGCATGCAGTGCCGGTACTGTCACGCGTACGTGGACCAGAGCTCGAGTCCCGGACTCCCGTCGGTGGCGTCATGCATGGGATGTCACCTGATCGTCGGGGCGGGCAACCCCGAGGTCCAGAAGCTCCGTGAGGCGTTTGCCAACAACACGCCGATCGCATGGGTCGAGGTCCATCAGGTCTCGCAGTTCGTGAAATTCCCCCACATGCGGCACGTGGTGAATGGCGAGCTCGATTGCAAGGAGTGCCACGGCCAGATCAACCGGATGCCGCAGGTCTATCGGCACGCCTCCCTCAAGATGGGCTGGTGTGTGGGCTGCCACGTCACATCGGAGTACAAGGACGAGCCCGGCCGTCCCGTGACGTCTGACTGCAGCGCCTGCCACTACTGATGGGTGGAGGATCGATGTCCGACGGCATGAATCGCCGGAGATTCCTCAAGGTCCTGGGCGTGTCCGGTGGCGGCGCGGTCGCGGCGTCCGGATGCTCTACCGACCGCGTCGAGAAGCTGATCCCGTACCTGGTTCCCATCGAGGACCAGATTCCGGGCATTGCCACCGCCTACGCGTCGACCTGCCGCGACTGCTCGGCCGGCTGCGGGGTCCACGTGCGCGTCCGCGAGGGACGCGCGGTGAAAGTCGAGGGCAATCCCGACCATCCCGTTAACCGCGGGCGTTTGTGTGCGCGCGCGCAGGCCTCGCTCCAGGGCACCTACGATCCCGACCGCCTGCGGCAGCCGATGGTCCGGACCGCGGCGGGCGGGTTTGAGCCGATCGACTGGGACGGGGCGCT
>JBFGDF010000013.1:0-40450 GCA_041580775.1 Gemmatimonadales bacterium | reverse complement strand
GCGAGTCTTCAACCTGCTCGCGCAGAAAGTGCGGCCCATGAAGGTCGCCGTGACGGGCACGGAGACGACCACCTGTGCGGCGGGGACGTTCGAGACGTTCGTGGTGCAGGTGACGCCGCTCGACGGCGACGAGTCCGGCACAGCGACGCTGCACGTGATGCAGACGGCACCGCATACGGTGGTGCGCGGCACGACCAGGCTGCCCGCGATGATGGGTGGCGGGACGAGCACGTCCGAGCTGTCGGCGATGACGAAGTAGGCACCGCGCGACGGGTGGTCGAACGCCGGGAGCCGGCCCTCGGGCCGGCTCCCGTGCGTTGGGGCGCAGCGGATCGGGCGCGCGGGTGGTTCCTCCTCCACCATCCGATTAGGTTGCGCCTGCACCTTCAACGGGGAGTCAGCAATCATGAAGCATGGGCGGGTTGGACGAGGAATACTGACCGGGCTCGTGGCGGTGTTCGCCGCGACGCCCGGTGCCACGGCGCAGGACGCGCCCACGCCCGTAGCGGTCACCGTAGATCTGGGTTTCATGAATACCGCCGGGAACACCGAAGTCACCACGGTCAACGCCGGGGACAAGCTCGTCTACACGGCGGCGCCGTTCGTGCTGACGCAGACGTTCGGCATCGTCTACGGTCGCACCGGCGACTCCACCACCACGAACCAGTGGAAAGCCGGGGTGCGCTTCGACTACCAGTTGGTGCCGCGGGTGTCGGTGTTCGGCCAGGGCCGGTTCGAGCGCAATACCTTCGCCGGCATCAACCGACGGTTCGAAGAAGCCGTCGGCGTGGCCGCGCTCCTGCTGGATGCCGGAGGCAACAAGCTCACGGCCGAGGCAGGCGCCTCGCTCAACCAGCAAACGTCCTCCATCACGGACGTGACCGAGAGCTTCACGGCCGGCCGGGCAGCGACGGAGTACCGCCGGGCGCTCACCGAGGCGGCGTACCTCACGCTGGGCGGCGAGTTCCTGCCGAACTTCGAGGCCTCCGAGGACTACCGCATCAACGGGCTGGCGGCGCTGGTGGCCCCCATCTCCAAGGCGATCGCGCTCAAAGCCTCGTACGAAGTGCGCTTTGACAACCTGCCGGAGCCGACCTTCGAGAAGACCGACCGCATCCTCACGACCGGGCTCCAGATCGTCTTCTGATGCGGCGCTCGCTGGCCGCGAGCTCCTCCCGGTGCTAGACTCCCGGGGTCGTCGCCCCGTGCCGCGGTGCGACGCCCACGACAGGGGTGCTGGGGTGATCCCCGGCTGAGAGCAGACCCTCTGACCTGATCCGGGTAATGCCGGCGCAGGGAGTCGGCCGCGATCCCCCCGCCCCGCCGCGTCCACCCGCACGCGAGGGCTTCACATGCCGTTCACTTCCGAGCAGCTCGCACGCGTCCGGCTCCTGTGGGACCGGATTCTCTCGCACCGGTTCCTGATCCAGACGCGCGACGGCACGATTCGGCCGGCGACGTTCGCCACGTGGCTGCGGCAGGACTACCTGTTCGTCGAGGCGGCCATCCCGTTCCTTGCGGCCCTGATTCCCAAGGCGCCCCCCACGCACGTCGAGCCGCTCACGCAGAGCATCACCGCGCTGTATCGTGAGCTGGAGTTGTTTCGGGATCGGGCCGAGGCGGCGGACATCGACGTGACGGACGTCCAGCCGTCGTTCACCAATCACGCGTACATCCAGTTCCTCCTCGCGAGCGCGTGTCGGGAATCGTATGCCGGGGCCTTCACGGTGCTGTACACGGCCGAGAAGGCCTACTACGACTCGTGGATGGTGGTGCGCCGCGGACTCGACCGCTCGTCCATCTGGTTCCCGTTCGTGGAGAATTGGACGGGCGACGCGTTCGCAGGCTACGTGCAATACCTGGAAGGTGAACTGAACAAGCTGGCGGACGGCGCCGGCCGGGCCGAACGGGCACGCATGGCGGCGCTGTTCGAGACGACGGCGAAATACGAGCTGGCGTTCTGGGAAATGGCCGCGACCGGCGAGGGGTGGCCCGGCCTGGACGGGAGGGACTAGGACGGCGATGGCGTTCACGGACGAGTTGCACGCGGCCGCGCGCGGCATTTGGGATGCCCAGCACGCGCACCCCTTCGTGCGCGGCATTGCGGATGGCTCGCTGGCCGAGGAGCGGTTCACGCGCTGGGTGCTCCAGGATTACCGCTATCTCAAGGAATTCGCGCGGATCTTCGCGTGGGCGGTAGCCAAGGCCGACGACCTCGCGAGCATGAGCTGGTATGCGGCGGTGCTCAACCTCACGCTCAATACGGAGATGGATCTGCACCGCCAGTATGCGGCGCGCTTTGGGCTGTCGCCGGCGGACCTCGAAGCGGCGCCGATGTGGCCCACGACCCGGGCCTACACCGATTTCCTGGTGCGCACGGCGGCGGACGGCGACATGGCGGACCTCGTGGCCGCGCTGCTGCCGTGCGCGTGGGGCTACGTGGATATCGCTCAGCGGCTCGCGGCGGGGAGCGCCCCGCGGGACCAACGGTACGCGGACTGGATTGCGCAGTACGCGTCCGACGAGTTCGCCCAGGCGGCTCACTGGCTCCGCGACGAGATGAACCGCCTTGCCCAGAGCGCGGGCGCGGCGAAACGTGCCAAGCTCACCGAGCTGTTCGTGCTCTCGAGCCGCTACGAATGGCAGTTCTGGGAGATGTGCTGGCACGGCGAGGCCTGGGCGGTCTGACCCAGACCCCGCCGATCCTCACACCTGGAAGCGTGTCTCCGGCGCTCGCAACGACTCCGGGCCCGACAGGATCGTGAGCTGATCCAGCCAGTAGGCGTCGTCGTCGCGGAGCGCGACGACCATCTTGCCGAAGTCCTCTTTCCAGTGTGCCCGATGGTAGCGCATGTAGAGATAATGGTCGTCCGCGCCCACGATCTCGATCTTGCCGGTCTCGTGGGACATCGCGAAGCGCGCGCGCTTGGCCAGCCCCGACACCATGCGGTTGGCCTCGAGGAAGATGTGCAGGCCCTCGATGATGGGCACCTCGTACGGCTCGTTGCCTGCCGTCGGACGCCCCTGGAACACGTAGTACTGCGGACAGCCGATGAACGACAGCTCGCGGAACAGCGCCGCGAACACCTGCGGCCGGGCGTTCACGCCGCGCACGATCGGGCACTGGTTGACCGTCTGCGCGCCGGCTTGGCGCAGCCTGCGGACCGCTTCGCGGGCTTCCGGCGTCAGCTCGCGCGGATGATCGAAATGGTTCATCACGTAGATCTGCGTGCCCTGGGCGCAGGTGTCGCTGATCAGGCTGAGCAGGGCGGAATCGTCCAGCACCCGGAACGGGTTGAACGCGGGCATCTTCGTGCCGATCCGGATGATGCGCACGTGCGGAACGTGTGCCACGTCCGAGATCACGGCTCCCAGCCGCCGCGTGGAGAGCATGAGTGGATCGCCGCCCGTGAGGAGCACGTTGGTGATTTCCTCGTGCTCCTTGATGTACTGCAGCCCGGGGCGGTAATCGAGGGACGCATCGTCGTTGTCGTTCATGAACAGCCGCTTGCGGAAGCAGTAGCGGCAATACGCGCCGCAGACTTCGTTGACCAGCAGCAGCGCCGTGTCGGTGTACTTGTGCTGGCAGCCCCGCACGGGGGTGTAGTTGGCTTCGCGTGACGCGTCGAGCGTTCCCCAGTCGTTCAGCTCGCGCTCGAGGGGAACGACCAGGAGCCGCAACGGATCGCGCGGATCGTCCCAGTCGATCAGGCTGGCGTAGTACGTATTGAGCCGAAACGCATACCGCTCGGCGACGGGCGCCAACCGGCGGCGCTCCTCGTCCGTGAGGCCGTCGAGCTTGGCCAGGTTGGTGATGTAGCGGACTTTCATCGGGCCCTCCCGTGGTGGCGCGGGTCCGTCACTCCCACGATGGCGGTCGCTGCTGGATTCGGTCTCCCGTTTCCCTCGTTTGCCGGCCCGCAGGCCGGTGCACCGGTCGGTGCCGCAACGCCCTTCTCCACGCAGGGTACCCCGCCCGCCACCCGCTAGCAAGCTTCACAGCGGTGTGATGCCGTAAGTCTATGTAGAACTGGCTGTTACGAGTACCACCTTCCCGAGGTTCCGCCGCTCATGTAGGTAGGTGTGGGCGGCTACGGCCCCATCCCGATCGAGCGGAAAGTCCCGGTCCACGACCGGCGTGAGTTCGCCAGCCACGACGGCCCCGAAGATCGCCTCGAGCGCCGGCCGCAGCACCGCCTCCCGTGCCTGAAGGTGCAGGAGATGGATCCCGAACACCCCGACGTTCGGCTGGATGAGGTTGGCGGGATGCAGCCGGGGGGTGCGGAGCCACGCCGCGGCGGCCCGCAGCCAGTTGCGTCGTGATCCCGGCAAGGCCTCGCTCAGACCGTAGAAGACCAGGCGGCCGAACGGGGCCAGGAGGCGGCGGCACGCTGCCGTCGCTTGTCCGCCCACGGAATCCAGCGCCACGTCGATCCCACGCACACCCACCAGGGCCTCGATCTCCCGCTCCCAGGCACCCCTGGCGTCCGCGCAGGCGTCGGCCCCGAGCTGGTCGACCACGAACGTTCGTTTGCGCGTGGTGCCGGCCGTGCCCAGCACGCGCAGTCCGTGGCGGCGGGCGAGTTGAACGGCCGCCGTTCCGACCCCGCCGCCGGCGCCCAGGATGAGCGCCGTTTCCCCGGGGCGTACCCGTGCGGCTTCGAACAACGCCACCCACGCCGTGAGAAAGACGACCGGAATCGCCGCCGCCGTGGTCGGCGCGAGCGCGTTCGGGTAGTGGAACAGCTGGGGTGCGGGGACGAGCACGTCGTGGGCGTACCCCCCGTGGCGCAGCAGGGCCACGGCGCGATCGCCTTCCTGCCAGCCCTCCACCCGGGTCCCCACCCGCGAGACTTCCCCGGCGATCTCGAAGCCGGGGCTGTACGGTCGCGGGGGGACGGTGCCGTACAGGCCGGCCCGCATCAGCAGATCGGCGAAGTTGACGCCCGCGGCCCGCACCCGAAGCTGGACCTCGTCCGGCTTCGGGTCGCGCAGGGGCACGCGGCGCTCGACCAGCACGGCCGGCGGGCCGTGGCGCTCGATCAGAATCGCCGTAGTGGTGGGCGCGCTCATGCGACGGCGCACCAGTCGGCGATTTCGCGCCAGCCTGCGGCCTCGAGCGCGGCGCGGATCTGGGCACGCGCGTCCGCCGCGCCCACCGCGGCGAGCGCGTAGGCCCCGCGCACCTCGCCGATGCGGGCGGGCGGGATCACAGGGGCGCCGTGGATCGTCTGGCCGAGCTTGCGGGGGTCGAGCTCGACGAACGCCACGACCGTCTGCCCTTCCTGCTGCAGCGCCCGCGCGAACGCCTTGCCGACCGGTCCGGCGCCCCACACGAGTACGTCTCGTCCCGCCAGTCGCAGCCGGGGCAGGAAGGCGGCCTTGAGCCGGCGAAACGCGGCCTCCGCGTAGCGCGGATCGGTGCGGGACAGCCGGTCGGGTCCCTCCCGCCAGTCGAGGAGCACCTCGGGGACCTTCCCGAGCCGCCAGCCGTCGGCCACCAGCCGGAGCAGCAGGTCGTAGTCCTCCGGCCACCCGGCCTCGCGGTATCCGCCCGCGCCGTCGTACGCAGTCCGCCGCATCATGAGCGTCGGGTGGGGAATCGGACACTCCACGAACAGATGGCGGTCCATGTCCTCCGGGGTCAGCACGTCGTTGATCCACCGCTCGTACCGGCGCGCCCCATCCCGCACGAGGCGGCGCGGGAAATAGCGGATCTGCGTGCCGCAGGCGGCGGCGTCGGGGTGCGCGTCGAGCCACGCGACCTGCCGGGCCAGCCGGTCGGGGGCCGCGAGATCGTCGGCGTCCATGCGCGCGAGGAGCTCGCCGCGCGCCACGGTCGCCGCCGCGGTCAGGGCCGGCACCAGCCCGCGGGCCGGCTGGTGCAGCACGCGCAGGCGTGCGTCGCGCCGGGCCCGCGCGGCGAGCCGCGCGCCGGTACCGTCGATCGAGCCGTCGTCCACCGCGATGATCTCGTAGGCGTCGCAGGTTTGCGCGGCGAGCGAGTCGAGCGCGTCGTCGAGCGTGGCGCGCGCGTTGCGACAGGGGAACAGCACCGAGACGCGCGGAGGCATGGCCGCAAGATGCGCCGCCGCGCGCACGTGGGCCAGCGGCTTCCGAAACCTGCTATCTTCCGGACTCGCACGGCTCCGGTCCCGCGAGCCGCTGTCAGCCGGTGACCCTCAGTCGTCCCGCGCATGCGCCTACTGCATTTCTACCGTCACCCGGGCTTTCCGGACACGACCACGCATGCCCTCCTCGCCCGCGTTCGGGATCGAGTGAGCGCGGAGATCACGGCGCTCGAAACGGAGGTCTGCTTCAACGTTGCCGTTGCGGGGGAGCTGACCGCGCAACTCGAGGGCACGCTGCGGTGGCTGCTGGCGGAGACGTTCCAGCCGGACGGGTTCGGGACGCGCTCGGTTCTGTCCGACGGTGAAGTCGTGGAAGTGGGCCCGCGCATGAACTTCACGACGGCCTGGTCGACCAACGCCGTCGCCATCTGCCATGCCTGCGGCCTGACCCCCGTCCGACGCATCGAACGATCGCGCCGCTACCGCCTTCGCAGCACGCGCCCGCTGACCGAGCGCGACACCGGCGCGTTCCTGGCGCTGGTGCACGACCGCATGACGGAATGCCGCTATCCGGTGCCGCTCACCACGTTCGAGACGGGCATCCGTCCTGACCCGGTGTTCGAGGTCCCGGTGCTGACCGAGGGCCGGGGGGCGCTCGAGCGCATCAACCGCCAGCTCGGCCTGGCCTTCGACGATTGGGACCTCGATTACTACACGGATCTCTTCGTCCGCCGGGTGGGGCGCAATCCTACCAGCGTCGAGTGCTTCGATATCGCGCAGTCCAACAGCGAGCACTCGCGTCACTGGTTCTTCAAGGGCCGGCTCGTTGTGGACGGCGAGGAAGCGCCGCAGCACCTGATTGGGCTCATCAAGGCGACGCTCGACGCCCACCCGCGCAACAGCGTCATCGCCTTCCGCGACAACTCGAGCGCAATCCGCGGCTACCCGATCCGCACGATTCTGCCGGCCGCACCGGGCGCCCCGTCGCCGTTCGCGGCGCAGGACGTAGAGTACCACATCAGTTTTACCGCCGAGACGCACAATTTCCCCTCCGGCGTGGCGCCGTTTCCGGGCGCGGAGACGGGCACGGGCGGACGGATCCGCGACGGCCACGCCACGGGACGCGGCTCACTCGTGGTGGCCGGCACCGCCGCCTACTGCGTCGGGAACCTCCGTATCCCGGGATACTCGCTGCCCTGGGAGCCGGACGATTTCCACTATCCGGCCAACCTGGCGTCGCCGCTCGAGATCGCGATCGAAGCGTCGAACGGCGCGTCGGACTACGGGAACAAGTTCGGGGAGCCGGTCATTCAGGGCTTTACCCGGGCGTTCGGTCTGCGCTCGCCGAACGGGGAGCGGCGGGAGTGGATCAAGCCGATCATGTTCAGCGGCGGCATCGGCCAGATCGATGCGCGCCACGTGGAGAAGGACGCACCGGCGCCCGCCATGCTCGTCGTGAAGCTCGGCGGGCCGGCCTACCGGATCGGGATGGGTGGCGGCGCCGCGTCGAGCATGGTGCAGGGTGAGAACGTGGCCGAGCTCGATTTCAACGCCGTGCAGCGCGGGGACGCCGAAATGGAGCAGAAGGTCAACCGCGTGATCCGCGCGTGCGTGGAGCTAGGGCCGCGCAATCCGATCGTGAGCATCCACGATCAGGGCGCGGGCGGCAACTGCAACGTGCTCAAGGAAATCGTCCACCCGGCGGGAGCGCGCATCGACGTCCGTGCGATCCCCGTGGGCGACGAGACGCTGTCCGTGCTCGAGATCTGGGGCGCAGAGTATCAGGAGAACGACGCGCTGCTGATCCGCGCGGAGGACGCTGAGCTGTTCCGGGCACTGTGCGAGCGGGAGAACGCGCCGTTCGCCTGCGTCGGCACGGTCACGGGCGACGGCCGGGTGGTGCTGGTCGATGAAGACGGCTCGACCCCCGTGAACCTGGAGCTCGATACCGTGCTGGGTGCGATGCCCCAGAAGACGTTCACCCTCGAGCGCCTGCCGCCGGTGCTGACGCCGCTGCGCCTGCCGGACGGGCTGACCGTGCGCGCGGCCCTCGAGCGCGTGCTGCGGCTCGTCTCGGTCGGGTCCAAGCGGTTTCTCACCACGAAGGTGGACCGGAGCGTCACCGGCCTGCTGGCGCAGCAGCAGTGCTGCGGGCCGCTGCAACTGACCGTGGCCGACGTCGCGGTGATCGCGCAGAGCCACTTCGGGGTGTCCGGCGCGGCGACGGCGATCGGGGAGCAGCCCCTCAAGGGGCTCATCGACCCGGCCGCCATGGCGCGGATGAGCGTGGGCGAGGCGCTCACGAATCTCGTCTGGGCGAGGGTCAGCGCCCTCGCGGACGTCAAGTGCTCCGGCAACTGGATGTGGGCGGCGAAGCTGCCGGGCGAGGGCGCGACTCTCTACGATGCCGCCGTTGCCCTGCACGACATCCTGATCGCGTTGGGCATCGCCATCGACGGGGGCAAGGACAGCATCTCGATGGCCGCGCTCGCCCCGGACGGCCGCGGCGGGAACGAAACCGTGAAGGCCCCGGGCAGCCTGGTGGTCTCGGCCTACGTGACCTGTCCGGATATCACTCAGACCGTGACGCCGGATCTCAAGCGCCCAGGGTCGGGGCGCCTCGTGTACGTGGACCTCGGGGGCGGGCGGCATCGCCTGGGTGGTTCGGCGTTGGCACAGGTGTACGAGCAGGTGGGCGACCGCGCGCCCGACGTGGACGATCCGGCCCTGCTCGGCCGGGCCTTTGACGTCGTGCAGCACCTGCTCGGGGAGCGTCGGATCCTCGCCGGCCACGACCGCAGCGACGGCGGACTCGTCACGACACTGCTGGAAATGGCGTTTGCCGGGAACTGTGGGCTCGACGTCAACCTCGCCGGGGGCGAGAGCGACGCGCTGGCCGCGCTGTTCGCCGAGGAGCTGGGGTTGGTGCTCGAGGTGGATGCCGCTGACGAGCGCCGCGTGCTGGACGCCTTCCGGCGCGCGGCGGTTCCGTGTGAGCCGATCGGCAGCGTCGTGCCCGAGCCGCAAATCGCCATCCGGGTCGGTGGCCAAGAGGTGCTGCGGGCGGACATGCGCGTGCTGCGCGACACGTGGGAGGCCACGAGCTTCGCCCTGGACCGGCTCCAGGCCAATCCCGACTGCGTCGCCGAGGAACGGACCGGCCTCCGGACACGAACGATACCGCCCTACACCGTCCCGTTCACGCCCGCCCCCACCGCGGTCGCCCTGCTCGAGGCCGCTGCCAAACCGCTGGTCGCTATCCTCCGCGAGGAGGGCTCCAACGGCGACCGCGAGATGACGTCCGCCTTCTACGCGGCGGGCTTCGAGCCGTGGGATGTGACCATGACCGACCTCCGCCAGGGTCGGGTGACGTTGGAGCGGTTTCGCGGCATCGCGTTCGTCGGCGGCTTCAGCTTTGCCGACGTGCTGGACTCCGCCAAGGGGTGGGCCGGCGTCATCCGGTTCAACCAGGCCGTCTGGCGGCAATTCGACGCATTCCACGCCCGCCCCGACACCTTCAGCCTTGGCGTCTGCAACGGATGCCAGCTCATGGCCCTGCTGGGGTGGATCCCGCTCCCGGGGATTCCCGATGACCGTCAGCCGCGCTTCGTCCAGAACGCCTCGGGACGCTTCGAGTCGCGGTTCGCGACGGTCCGCATCGAGGAGAGCCCGGCCCTGATGTTCCGCGGCATGGCCGGCGCTACGCTCGGCATCTGGGTGGCCCACGGCGAGGGTCGCGCACACTTTCCGGATGTGGCGATGCTGGAGCGGGTCGAGCGCGAACACCTGGCGCCGCTCCGCTTCGTCGACGACGACGGCCGGGTCACGGAGGCGTATCCCTTCAATCCCAACGGATCGCCGCGCGGCGTCACCGGCCTCTGTTCGCCCGACGGCCGGCATCTGGCCGTCATGCCCCATCCGGAACGCACGGTGCTGCCGTGGCAGTGGGGCTGGATGCCCGAGGCGTGGCGCCATAGGTTTGCGGCCTCGCCCTGGCTGCGCATGTTCCAGAACGCGCGCGCGTGGTGCGAGCACACCGACTGACCGGGAGGCACCATGGGCTATCGGAGATTCACCGACCGCGAGGGCCTGACCTGGGAGGTGCGCGACCGCTCGACCTCCGAGTGGGAGCTCCGACCAGTGTCGGAGGAGTCCCTCCCGGCCGTGCGAATCGCCGCGCCGGGGTACGAACGAGATCCGTTCGAGGTGAGCGTGGAAGAGCTCCAAGGACTGCTTGACGCTGCGCGCCCGTCAGGCTCGCCCCGGACCCCGCGGCGCAAGTCCCCGTTCGGCGAGTGAGACCGCTCGCGCTCGTCCTGCTGCTCGCGACATCGGTTCCGATGCCGCGCACCCTGCTCGGGCAGGACTCGAGGTGGACGGAGGTGGCCCTGGGCCCGCAGTACGGGGCCGGGGGTCTGCGCCGTTTCCTGTTCGGGTCGGAGTACCGCGATCTCTGGACCCTGCCGATTCGCGTGCCGTACCTGGATCTCGCCACCACGGCCGGCGGGCTGACGCCCACCACCGCGGGCGGCGGCATCCAGACGAAGTCGCTGTGGTTCCGCGGTGCGGACGGACTCGACTACGGGTTTCGCTCCGCCGACAAGCGTCTGGCGAACGTGCCTCCGGTGCTGCAGGGCACGCTGGTCGAGCGCCTGGCGCTCGACCAGACGAGCGCGCAACACCCCGCCGCCCCGGCGATCGTCGCGGCGTTGGCGGAAGCCGCCGGACTGCTGACGACCACACCGGTGCTGGTGGTGCTGCCCGACGACGCGCGGCTGGGGGCGTTCCGATCCGAGTTCGCGAACGTGGCGGGCTTCTTCGAACGCCGGGCGACCGTCGCGCCGCCGGGATTTGCGGGGGCGCTCGAGATCATCGGGACTCGCCGCCTCCTCGACCGGCTCACCGCGGATCCGAGTGAGCGGGTGGATGCCCGCACGTTCCTCCTCGCGCGCCTGTTCGATCTATGGATCGGCGATCGCGACCGACATCGCGGCCAGTGGACGTGGGCCCGCCTGCCGGATCACCCCGCCGGATGGGTGCCGATCCCCGAGGACCGGGATCAGGCGTTCGTGCGGTTCGATGGGGTCGTGCTGGGGCTCGTTCGACAGATCACCGGGCAATACGTGCGGTTCGAGGCCGGCGCGCTGCTCCCGTTTGACGACGGCTACGCGCACGTCGTCGGCGCCACCTGGAGCGGACGCGAGCTGGACCGCCGCCTGCTTGCCGGCCTCGAGCGGCCCGCGTGGGATTCGGTCGTCGGGATCCTGACCGCCCGGCTCACGGATGCCGTGATCGACGCCGCGACGCAGCGCCAGCCGTCGGAATACGCGGCGGCGAACGCTTCCTGGCTTGCCAGCCGGCTCAAGTCGCGCCGCGAGCGCCTTCCGGCGTTCGCCGACCGGTTCTATCGCCTGCTCGCTGCCGAGCCGGAGGTGTACGGCAGTGACGTGGACGACCTGGTGGTGATCGAGGGGCGGCCCGGAGGTGGAGTGGCCGTCGCCATGGCTCCGCGCGACCAGCCTGACGCTGTCGTCTTCCGGCGGACCTTCGAGCCTGACGAGACCGGTGAACTGCGCCTCTTTCTGCGCCGCGGGAACGACTCGGTCGTCGTACGCGGCCATCGTCCCCGCATTGGACTCCACGTGGTGGCCGGTGCGGGCGCGACGGTCCTCGACTCGGCCGGCAGTGGCGCCCTGCGGGTGTACGCCCCCGAGGGGCCCCCGCGCGTCACGGGAGTGCGGCGGGTGAAGGTAGATCGGCGCTCCCGCCGGCCGCCCGATTCGCTGCGCGAGGGCGCGCTGCCGCCGCGCGACTGGGGCCACCAGTGGGACCCCACGCTGTTGCTCGCGTTCGCCCCCGACGTCGGCGCGGTCGTCGCCGCGGGCCCGCGCTACACCCGCTACGGCTTCTGGCGGTATCCCTACGCCTGGGTCATCCAGGCGCGGGCGGGCATCGCCACGGGTCCCCCGACGGCCGTCGGCGACCTCCGCCTCACGATGTACCGGGTCAACTCCGCGGTCCGTTCCGATCTCTACGTGCGCGGTTCGGGCATGGAGATGCTGCGGTATCACGGGCTGGGCAACGACGTGTCGCTGACGGCGCCGAACGACGCGTTCTATCGCGTGACGCGGCGCGAGTTCGAGCTCACGCCGACGGTCACCGTGCCGCTCGGTCCGGCGGCCATCCGAGTGGGTCCGACTGCGCAGTACGCGCGCACGACGCTCGACTCGACCCGGCTCGTGGGCCAGACCCGGCCGTACGGCAGCGGGAACTTCGGGCAGC
The DNA here is from genome assembly GCA_041580775.1 of Gemmatimonadales bacterium. Classification (GTDB taxonomy): domain Bacteria; phylum Gemmatimonadota; class Gemmatimonadetes; order Gemmatimonadales; family GWC2-71-9; genus JAOTWJ01. Next base: position 28,097 of record JBFGDF010000013.1, on the reverse strand, counting down.
TCGGCGTCCTCGGTGAGCTGTCGCTCGCGGTCGGCGACCGAGGTGGTGCGCCGGTGCTGGGCGGCGCGCTACAGGCCGGCGCGCGCGTGTTTCCCCCACTGTGGGACGTGGACTCCACGTTCGCCGCGTTCTACGCTGAGGCGACGGCCTATCTGGGCGTCCGCGCATCACCACTTCGCCCGGTGCTTGCCCTGCGCGCGGGAGGCAAGATCGTGACCGGTCCGTATCCGTTCTACGAAGCCGCGTTCTTGGGCGATCACCGTACCGTGCGGCTCGGGCGGCAGAACCGCTACGGCGGCGACGCAGCGCTGTGGGGCAATGCGGAGCTGCGGCTGCGCCTCGCGCCCCTCACGCTCCTGGTGCCCGCCGAGTTCGGCGTCCTCGGCCTCGCCGACGCCGGCCGCGTCTTCCTCGACGGCGAGACGTCGGACACATGGCATACCGCGTTCGGAGGCGGGCTGTGGCTGGCGTTCCTCGATCCGGGCAACGTGTTGTCGGTGACGGTGGCGCGCAGCACGGAGCGGACCGCGCTCTACGCGCGATTCGGATTCGCGTACTGAGCTGAGGGCCGCACCCCGACACGAGGAGCGATCATGCACCGACGTGCCGTGATATGGCTGACGCTGATGGCGGTCGGCATCCCCTCGGGACTCCCCGGGCAGCGACCCGCCGGCCCCCAGGAGCTGAGCCGCCGGCTCGACGCGGTCGTCCGGCAGGGCATGCGGGACTGGGGCATTCCAGGGCTGTCCATCGCCGTCGTCCGCAACGACAGCGTGCTGCTGCGGCGAGGGTACGGAACGCGGGCGCTGCGGGACACGAGTTTGGTGGACGAGCACACGCTGTTCGGCATCATGTCCACTACGAAGGCCATGACCGCGACGGCGCTCGCCATGCTGGTGGACGACGGCGTGGTGCAATGGGAGGACCCCGTCACGCGCTGGGTGCCGGAATTCGAGATGCCCGAGCCGTACGTGACCCGCGCGCTCACGGTGCTCGATCTGCTGACGCACCGGGCGGGGCTCGGCAACGCCGATCTCCTCTGGCTGCGGGGCGACCTCACGGCCGCCGAGATCTTCCGCCGGGTGCGCGATCTCGAGCCCGCGTACTCCCTGCGGGCGGGGTTCGTCTACCAGAACGTGATGTACGGACTCGCCGGCGAGGTCATCGCCCGGGCGTCGGGTATGCCTTACGGCGAGTTCCTGCGCCGCCGTCTGTTCGAGCCGCTCGGCATGCGCCGCACCTTCGCCACCTGGGCGGACGTCACCGCCGCCGGGGTCGGCAACGTCTCGCGGGCGCATTACGCCATCCGCGACACGATCCGTGTGATTCCGGAAGATACGGTCGACGTCATTCCGGCGGCGGGGGCCGTGTGGTCCACCGCGAGCGACATGGCCCGATGGATGCGCTTCCTGCTCGACAGTGGCCGAGTGGCCGGCCGCCCGCTGGTGCGCCAGGCGGGCATCCAGATGCTGCTGCGCCCCCAGACGACGATTCCGGCAGACGAGTTCTATCCCACGGCGCGGCTCACGCGGCCGCACTGGATGACGTACGGGCTGGGCTGGTTCCAGCAGGACTACCGAGGTCGGTTCGTGGCGTTCCACACCGGGAGCCTGGACGGGCGCACGGCCATCGTGGGACTCCTGCCCGACGAGCGGTTCGGGGTGGTGGTCTTCGGCAATCTCGATCACGCCGAGTTCCGGCACGCCGTGATGTTGACCGCGTTCGATCTGCAGATCGGTGGCCCGCGGCGCGACTGGAACGCCGAGCTCCTCGAGCTGTACGGTGACCTTCGCGCCCGCCGGGACTCCGTCCGTGCGGCGCGGGACGCGGGACGCATCGCCGGGACGACGCCCAGCCTGCCGCTGTCGGCCTATGCGGGAACGTACCGCCATGCCGTGTGGGGCGATCTCGTCGTGACGGCGCGGGGAGAGACGCTCGCGGTGCGGCTGGGCACCAGCAGTGAGCTCGCCGGTCCACTGCGGCACTGGCATCACGACACGTTCCGCATTCAGTGGGGCGATGGGCGTGCGGAGCCCGGGTGGCTCCGCTTTGCGTTCGGGCTGGATGGTGCCGTGACCGAGGCCCGCCTCGGAGTGGACGACGAGGCGGGCTTCCTCCGGGTGCCGTAACTTGGCTGCAACCGTGGGCGGTGGCGTGGGGTATGGGTTGCGCATGAGACGTGCTTCCCAAGTGGGTCGGTCGCTCCGGTGGCTCGGGGCCGTCGTCCTGGCGGCGGGGTGTGGCGACGCCACGTCGCCGGAAAACGCCGCGACACCCTCGGCGATCAGCTTCGATGCCGATGCCCTCCGCGCCCACGTCCGGACCCTCGCGGCCGACAGCCTGTGCGGGCGCGAAGCGGGCTCCCCCTACGAGGTCCAGGCCGCCACATACATCCGCGACGCGTTCATCGCGGCGGGATTGGAGCCCGGGGCTGCCTCGGGCTACCTCCAACCCGTGCCACTCGGTCCGCGGGGCGCGCCGGTCGATCAGTCGCCCAATCCGCAGTGTGAGACGACGCTCACGTTCGCGTCACAGAACGTCCTGGGCGTGCTGCCGGGCGCGGGCAGGCTGAGGGGCCAGTGGGTGGTGCTCGGGGCGCACTACGACCACCTTGGCTGGCACAACCGTGACGGCGTCGTGGTCGTCTTCAACGGCGCCGACGACAATGCCTCGGGCACGGCCCTCATGATGGAGATCGCCCGGTTGCTGCGGCAGTGGGTGGCCGCGCACCCGGCAGCCGCGGCCGAGCGGCGGTCCGTCATGTTCCAGGCGTATGGCGCAGAGGAGATCGGGCTCGTCGGGTCGAACCGGTTCGTGTTTCAGGACCCGACCATCCCGATCGACAGCATCGTGGCGATGCTGAACCTGGACATGGTTGGTCGCCTGCGCGGGTCGCTGATCGTCGGCGGATCCGCGACCTCGCCGACCTGGCCGACTGTGCTCGCGGCCGCCGTCCCGTCGAACCTGCCGCTCACGTACGACGACGGCGTCCTGGACCGCAGCGATCAGTACGGCTTCCTGCTGCGCGGCATCCCGGTGCTCCACCTCTTCACGGGCCTGCACCAGGAGTACCACACGTCGCTGGATGACCCGCCGCTGCTCAACGTCGACGGCCTGCGGACCGTCGGGCGGTTTGCCATCGGCCTGCTGTGGGAGGTGGCCACCCGCGCCGGCCCGTTCTGAGGCCCTTCGGATCCGCACCTGCCGCTGAACGCCTTCGCTAGCGACCTTACGACACGCGTTGTTCGATTCACATCAACTCGTCTGAGGTTTGTGATGCCACGTCGGTTGCCCCTGCTCGTCACCCTCGCTCTGGTCGGGACTGGATGCGCCACCGCGACCGCCCCGGCGCCCGCGCCGGCGCCGCGCGTCCGCGTCGACACCGTTCGCCTCGTGGACACGGTGTCGGCCCGACCGGCCGTGCCGGATACCGCGTTTCAGGCGGGGCGGTTCGACGGGGGGAAAATGTGGACCTTCGAGTACCCGCCCCTCGACTACTTCCGCGAGGCGTACGGTTTTGCGCCGGATTCCGCGTGGTTCGCGCGGGCACGCCTCGGCACATTGCGGCTGCCGAACTGCACTGCGTCGTTCGTGTCGGCGCGGGGGCTCGTGCTCACGAACCACCATTGCGCGCGGGAGAGCGTGGTCGCAGTGACCCGTCCCGGCGAGACGCTGCTGGATACCGGATTCTACGCGGCGACGCTCGCCGCGGAGCGGCCGGTGGATGGCCTCTACGTGGACCAGTTGATCGCGATCGAGGACGTCACGGCCGAGTTCGAGCGGACGCCGGCCGCCCTGCGCGACTCCGCGAGCGAGGCGATCGCGGACCGCATCGCAGCGCGGTACGGTGGGGACTCGGCCGGCGTGGTGGTCGAAACCGTGTCCCTCTGGAATGGGGCCCGCACCTCCGCCTACGTGTTCCGCCGCTTCGACGACGTGCGCCTCGTGATGGCGCCCGAGCTCGCGCTCGGCTTCTTCGGTGGCGATCCGGACAACTTCACGTATCCCCGCTACGCCCTCGACATGTCGTTCTTGCGCGTGTACGTGGACGACCGGCCCTACCAGCCGGACGTCTACTTCCGGTGGACCCAGACCGGCGTGCGCGACGGCGACCCCGTGTTCGTGATCGGCAACCCCGGATCCACCAGCCGGCTTCAGACGATGGCCCAGCTCGCGTACCGTCGCGACGTGGGGGATCAGGCGCTGCTGGACTTCCTCCGGTCCCGGCTGGCGGCGCTGCGGGCGTTCGAGCGCGAGGCGCCGGCGCAGGCGGAGTCCCTCGACATCCGCAATCAGATCTTCAGCCTGTCCAACTCGGAGAAGGCGTACACGGGGATGGTGCAGGGATTGCACGATCCCGTCATCCTGGCCCGCAAGGCCGACGCCGAACGCCGCCTGCGGGCGGCCATCGCGCAGGATCCGCGGCTCGCGTCGCAGTACGGTGACTTGGTCGCGGAGATGGCGGACGTGCAGGAGAGCAAGCGCCGGTTGGCGGCCGACGTGCGCGCGTTCACGGCGCTGGGCGCGCCGAGCTGGACGTCGGCGGTCCTGCTCCGCGGGATCTTCGCCTTCCAGGTCGCCAACGCGCGTCGGGCCGGCGCGCCGGCCGACGCCTATGCGCCGGCGATCGAGCGGCTCGAGAGCATCGCGCAGCAGCCCCCGGCGTTGCAAGAGCGGCTGCTGGCCGCGCGCCTCACCGATATTGCCCGCGCGTACGGCGACACGAGCGCTTTCGTTCGACAGCTGCTCGGCGGCCTGGAGCCCGCCGCCCGGGCGCGGGCGATCGTCGCGGGGTCGGTCGTGAGCGACTCCGCGCGCGCCTCCGCCGCGGTGCGGACCAACGCGATTCCGCTCGACGATCCGGCGCTCCAGCTGGCCGCTGCGCTGCTGCCGCGCTTTGGCGCCTATCAGCAGGGCATCGGCGGCTTGAACGACGAGGAAGCGGCGATCGAGCTGGCCCTCGGACGCGCGCGGTTCGCGGTGGACGGGACGCGGCAGCCACCGGATGCGACGTTCTCGCTCCGCATCGCGGACGGCGTCGTCCGCGGCTATCCCTACAACGGCACGGTCGCGCCCGCTCATACGACGTTCCACGGCTTGTACGACCGCCATCGGTCGTTCGGCTCGGACGGGGACTGGGCGCTGCCCGTGCGCTGGACCCGCCCGCCCGCGGCCTTCGACGCGGGGACTCCCCTCAACTTCGTCTCCACCGCGGACATCATCGGCGGCAACTCGGGCTCGCCCGTGTTGAGCCGCGACCTCGAGGTGGTGGGGGTGGTCTTCGATGGGAACATCGAGAGTCTGCCCGGTGACTACATCTACCTCCCCGATCGCAATCGGGCCGTAGCGGTGGACGCGCGCGGCATGCTCGAAGCGCTCCAGGACATCTATGGCGCGCGCCGACTCGTCGATGAGCTGCAGGGAGGGACGCGGCGGTAGGCCGCCCGCCCGAGTTCGACGGGCGCCGCGCAACCCTGGCGCACGTGCGGGGGACGCCCCAGGCCGACCCCCGCTGGATTGGGAGACGCGGCTGGCCGCGTCCCCCACGGCGCTGGTATATTCGCGGCGTCCACGCCTGGAGCCGGGAGCCTGTGGTCCGCATGCCCGAATCCGCCGACGTCGCCCGTAAGCTCTCCACTCTGCTCGACATGGGCTTCGAGCGCGTGGATGCGTCCCCCATTCGCACAGAGGCGGTCCCCATTGACCGCCACGCCACCAAGGTCACCAGCACGCGGCCCGCCATGGGCACCCTGGTCTCCGTGACGGCCATCGCCGATTCACGGCTCCGGGCGGAGGAGGCAATCGGGCGGAGCTTCGCCGAGATGGACCGCCTGATCGGCATCTTCAGCCGGTACGAGTCTGCCTCCGCCATCTGTGTGCTCAATGCCGAGGGCCGGCTGGAGGGCCCGCCGACGGAGCTGGCGCACGTCGTGGCCCAAGCGCGCCACCACCACCGGTGGAGCGCGGGGGCTTTCGACGTGACGGTGGCCCCCCTGGTGGACCTGTTTCGGGGAATTGGCGGCCCAACCCCGCACTCGCCCACCGCGGCGGAGCTGCGCGAAGCCCGCGCGCTCGTCGGGTTTGAGCACGTGACCAGCTCGGAACGGCGCATCGGGTTCGCGCGCCCCGGCATGGGGATGACGCTTGACGGGATCGCCAAAGGCTACATCGTGGACGCGATGGCGCGACACCTCGAGCACCGGGGGGTCAGGCGCTACCTCATCAACGCGGGCGGCGACATCCGGGCGGCCGGCACCAAGGAGGGGCAACGGCCCTGGACGGTCGCGGTGCAGGATCCGGCCAAGGGCGGAGCCTACCCGGATACGATCCACCTGCACGACGGCGCGGTGGCGACCTCGGGCAGCTACGAGATCTACTTCGACCGCGACGGGCGGTTTCACCACATCGTCGACGCACAGGCCGGGCGGTCGCCCGACCGCAGCACCAGCGTTTCGGTGATCGCCCCGTCGGCGATCGCCGCCGATGCGCTGGCCACCGCGATCTTCGTCATGGCGCCGGCGGAGGGGATGGCCTACGTCGAGACCCTGCCGGGGTGTGCCTGCCTGATCGTCGACCGCCACGGACGACCCTGGAAGTCGAGCGGCTGGGTGAGCGCCGCTCCCATCACTGGAGGAGAGGCAACGCCATGACGCGAGAGACGGCCGCACCCGCTCGATCCTACACCACGTGGCAGGCGACGGCGCTGGTGACGCTGCGCCTGCTGATCGGCTGGCACTTTCTGTACGAGGGGCTCGGGAAGCTCGTCAACCCGTACTGGAGTTCGGCCAGCTATTTGGGCGAGGCGAAGTGGCTCTTTCAGAACCAGTTTCTGAACATCGCGTCCAGCGAGGCAGCGCTCCGCGTGGTCGACTTCCTCAACGTGTGGGGCCTCACACTGATCGGGCTCGCGCTGTTGCTGGGGCTGTTTGCCCGGGCGGCGGCGATCGGCGCCGTGGTGCTGCTGGCGCTGTATTACATCGTCGCGCCCCCGTTCGTCGGCTTCACGTACGCCGTGCCGATGGAGGGCAGCTATCTGGTGGTCAACAAGGTGCTGATCGAGCTCGCCGCCGTGCTGGTTTTGCTCGCGTTTCCCACGAGTGGGGTTTTCGGGCTCGATCGCTTCGTGCCGTGGACACGACGTGGTGCGGCCGGCGGGTTGCGCCGGGCGCAAGCGTAGAGGAGCGCATACCATGACTGACGAGCGGAAGGACGTGGGCGGCGACCAGCCGGCCGCCGATTCTCCGGCCGACTGGACCACCATGAGCCGGCGCGGCTGGCTCAAGGCCCTGGTCTCGATCCCGGTGATCGGGGTCTTCGTGTACAACTTCGTCCGCAAGCGGGCGGCGGAGGCCACCAAGCGCCAGGCCATCATGGCCGAGTTGGGCGTGAGCGAGCGCGGGCCGGCCGTGATTCCGGACCTGATCTCGAAGCCGCCCGGCGAGCGGCTCCGGGTGGGGATCATCGGGTTCGGAGGGGAGGGAGAGGCGCTCGTGCGCCACGCGGGCTTCGCGCATCCGGGGTGGGTGGAAGATGCGCGTAAGGCAGTCGCGGAGAACCCCCGCGACAAGCAGCTCGAGGTCTACCTCAACCAGCAGGACCTGAATATTGCCATCACGGCGGTGTGCGACGTGTTCGACGTTCGCGCGGAGCGGGGGATCGCGGCCTCGCAGGTGGAGGTGCGCCCGGGCGGCGGCCCCGCGCTGCCGGCCGCCAAGCGCTACCGCCGTTACCAGGACATGCTGCAGAGCGGCGACGTGGACGCCGTGATCATCGCCACGCCCGATCACTGGCACTCCCGTATGACGCTGGACGCCGTGGCGGAGGGGATTCACGTGTACTGCGAGAAGTGCATGACGCGCACTGAGGAAGAAGCGCTCGCCATGCACGCCGCGGTCAAGGCGTCGGACATCGTCTTCCAGCTCGGGCACCAGAACCGGGCTTCCGAGAGCCACAACAAGGCGCGCGAGATCATCGCGGCCAATATTCTCGGTCCCATCACGCTGGTCGAGACGACCACCAACCGCAACACGCCCTGGGGCGCCTGGGTGTGGGACATCCACGAGGAGGGGAATCCGGCGACCATCGACTGGGAGCACTTCCAGGAGGCGGCTCCCAACAAGGTGCCGTTCAATCTCGAGCGGTTCTTCCGCTGGCGCTGCTGGTACGACTACGGCACGGGACTCTCCGGCGACCTGCTGTCCCACGAGTACGACGCCGTGAACCAGATCCTGGAAGTGGGCATCCCACAGTCGGCGGTCGCCTCCGGCGGGATCTACTACTTCAAGGACGGACGCGACGTCCCGGACGTGTTCCAGTCGGTGTTCGAGTATCCGGATCGCGACCTCACCGTCATGTACAGCGCGACGCTGGCCAACGGCCGGAACCGCAGCGCGGTGTTCATGGGGCACGATGCCTCGATGCGGGTGAGCGGCAGCCTCACGGTCTCCGCCGACTCCGATTCGACGCGATATGAGCAGAAGATCAAGGACCGGATGATCGACCCGTCGGTGCCCATGTTCACGTACCAGCCCGGGCTCAAGGGGATCGATGCCGTCACGTCCGCCACGGAGGAGTACTTCGCGAGCCGCGGCCTGCTGTACACCTATCGCGGCGGCCGGCGCGTGTCGTCCTACCACCTGCTCATCGCCGAATGGCTCGACGTGATCCGCAACGGCGGGCAAACCAGCTGTAACATCGACCGCGGCTTCGAGGAAGCGATCACCTGCCACATGGCGACCCGGTCGTATCTCGAAGGACGCCGGGTGACGTGGGATCCAGCGCGGCGGAGGATTGTGTGAGCACGAACGCCCGCCTCGGGGTCCTGATGTTCCTCCAGTTCTTTGTGTGGGGGGCGTGGTATACGTCCATCGCCGTGTACATGACGGCCGAGGGCATGGGCGACCTGACGCACTGGCCGTATACCGTCAATCCCATCGCGGCCATCGCGGCGCCGTTCTTTCTAGGGCTGGTGGCGGATCGCTACTTCGCGACGGAGAAGGTCCTGGGGGTCCTACACCTCCTCGGCGGCCTGGTGCTGTTGACGGTTCCGCAATTCAGCGGCGCACCGGTGCTGTTCGTGCTGCTCCTGTTGCTCTACAACCTCTGCTTCATGCCGACCCTGGGTCTGGCGAATTCGCTCGCGTTTCACCACATCGCCGATCAGGAAAAGCACTTTCCGCTCATCCGGGTGTTCGGCACGATCGGCTGGATCGTTGCCGGTCTCTTCGTCAGTCTGGTGCTGAGGCTGTTCATGACCGGAGGGGGGCTGCCCGAGCAGTCGCCGCTGCCCCTCTACACCGCGGCCGTGACGAGCGGACTGTTGGGTCTCTACAGTTTCTCGTTACCGCACACCCCTCCGCCCGCCAAGGGAGAGAAAGTCTCACCGCGCAGTATCCTGGGACTCGACGCGCTGCAGGCACTCGGGAGCAAACCATTCTACATCTTCCTCGGTGCTTCGCTGCTCATCTCCATCCCGCTCGCGGCGTACTACAACTTCACGCAGCTCTTTCTCGAGGCGACGGGGTTCCAGAACATCGCAGGGACGCAGACGCTCGGGCAGATGTCCGAGGTCGTCTTCATGCTTCTGATGCCGCTGTTCTTTGTCCGCCTGGGCGTGAAGTGGATGCTCGTCGCCGGCATGGGGGCGTGGGCGTTGCGCTACGTGTTCTTCGCCCTCGCCGCACCCAACGAGGTGTTCTGGATGATCATCGTCGACATCCTGCTGCACGGGATCTGCTACGATTTCTTCTTCGTCACCGGGCAGATCTACGTCGACAAGAAGTCGACGCCCGCGATTCGCGGGCAGGCGCAGGGCATGCTGGTGCTCGTCACTTACGGGCTGGGAATGCTGATTGGCGCGCAGGCGGCGGGCAATCTCTTCAACGCGTTCCTGGGCGAGGCGAACGCGCTGACGCTCGGTCAGTGGCGGGACTTCTGGTACGTCCCGGCGGCGTTTGCCGCGGTGATCATGGTCGGCTTCGCCCTGCTCTTCAACGACCGGGTCGATCAACGAAGGGCCCAGGACGCGCCGGACCAGGCTAGGTAGGCTCGGCGCTCCCGACGGGCGGCGGCGGGGCCACCGCCCGGGCGGGGGTGGTAGGGACGTCGGCTGGAAGGCAAGGACTCCCAGGTGCGAAAGGTGGCTGTGGGCATGGCAGGGAAGAGGCTAGGAGTCGGATTCGTCGGTGGTGGCTTCGTGGCGAAGTTCCATATCCGGTCCTGGGTGGGCGTGCGCGGGGCCGATGTCCTGGGCGTGGTGAGCCGGACCAGGCGCTCGGCCGAGAGCGCGGCGGCGCTGGCCCGCGAGCTGGGCGTCGGCGAAGCCAAGGCGTACGGCTCGATCGCGGAGATGGTGGCGGACCCGGCGATCGACGCGCTCTGGATCTGCGCGCCGAACTTCACCCGCATCCCCGTGATGGAGGAAATCGCGCGCGCCGTCCAGTCCGGCAAGGGGAAGCTCGTGGGGGTCGCCTGCGAGAAGCCGCTCGGCCGCACCGCGGCGGAAGCCCGTCGCGTGCGCGAACTGGCCCAGGACGCCGGACTGCTGGACGGGTACCTCGAGAACCAGGTGTTCTCGCCGGCGGTCACGCGCGGTAGGGACATCCTCTGGAGCCGCGGCGCCGCCCTGACCGGCCCCCCGTACCTGGCGCGGGCCGCCGAGGAGCACAGCGGACCCCACGAGCCGTGGTTCTGGAATGGCGAGCTGCAGGGCGGGGGCGTGCTGAACGACATGATGTGCCACTCGGTCGAGGTCGCTCGGTACTTGCTGACCCCCCCGGGGGTGCCCCGCGAAGCGCTCACGCCGGTCCGTGTCACGGCGCACACGTCCTGCCTCAAGTGGCGCCAGCCGCGCTACGCCGACCAGCTCAAGGCCGCGAGCGACGGGAAGAACGACTACCGCAAGCGGCCGTCCGAGGACTTCGCCCGGGCCCTGGTGGAATACCGGGACGCGGATGGCAACGAGCGGATCGTGGAGGCCACGACGTCCTGGTGTTTCGTCGGGGCCGGCTTGCGACTCAGCATGGAGGTGCTCGGGCCGGAATACTCGATGTCGGTCAATACGCTGGATGCGGGCCCCAAGGTGTTCTTCAGCCGGCGGGTCACGGGGGCGTCCGGGGAGGACCTCGTCGAGAAGCAGAACGCGGAGATGGGGCTCATGCCGGTCGTGAGTGACGAGGAGGCGGAGTACGGCTACGTGGCGGAGAACCGGCACATGGTCCAGGCCTTCCTGGCCGGGAAGCGGCCGGCGGAGAACTTCGACGATGGGGTGGCGGTGGCGGAGCTGTTGATGGCGGCGTACATGAGTGCGGAACAGGGGAAGACGATCGCCTTCCCGCCCGATGGTCTGGCGTCGTACGTCCCGGCGGTGGCGCGAGGGGCCTGGCAGCCCCGTCCGTGACTGGCGCCGCATCGTTCCGGACTCGATTCGGAGGACGCATGCATCGATCGGTCGCGACCCTCGCACTCGGGCTGGGAGCCCTGGTGGCGCCAGGCACGGCGGCGTGCCAGCGGACCGTCGAGTTGAAGCCGGGCTACGAGCAGATCCTGAGGCAGGTCAACGGGCGCTACACGAAGCACGGGTGGAACCACTACGGGCCGGGATACTTCGACCTCGATCCGGAGACGGGCGTGCTCACCGCGCGGGGCGGCATGGGCCTCTTCTGGTATGCCGGGAAGCAGTACGGGGACTTCGTGCTGGAGCTCGAGTTCAAGACCCCGGACATCCAGGCCAACTCCGGGGTGTTCGTGCGGGTGCCGGGCGTGCCGGTGAGCGACGACTACATCTATCACAGCTTCGAGGTGCAGATCGACGACAAGAGTGAGGGCATTCACCACACGGGGGGCGTGTACGATGCGGAGGCGCCGAGCCACCATGCTTCGCGGCCGCCGGGTCAGTGGAACCACCTCGAGATCACGTTTCAGGGCAACCACGTCTCCGTCGCCTTCAACGGGCAGACCGTGGTGAATTGGGATGCCGAGCCCCGCGGGAAGGTGCGCGATTTCGCGCCGCGCGGATACATCGGGCTCCAGAACCATGACGACCAAAGTGCCGTGCAGTTCCGGAATATCTTCGTGAAGGAGCTGCCGGGTCCCGCGCGCTGAGCGGGCATCACGGGGCACCACCCGCCGGTGCCAAGTGCCGTCCGCTCGCTGGCGGGCCCCTGGACGTTTCCGGTCATGACCGCCCTCGTCCGATCGGCCTGTGTGGCCGCCGGCACCGTCCTGCTGGTCGGATGCCGTGTCGCGACCCCCGCCGACCTCGTCCTCCAGCACGGCGGGGTCTACACCGTCGACTCCACACAGCCCTGGGCCGAGGCGGTGGCCGTCCACGATGGCCGCATCGTGTTCGTCGGGTCGGACACGGGGGTCGCTCGCTGGATCGGCGCCGCGACCCGCATCGTGGATCTCCAGGGACACATGCTGCTTCCGGGGTTTCACGATACGCACGTCCACCCCGTGACGGGCGGCATCGAGCTGGGGGAGTGCGACCTGAACGAGATGACCACGCGCGCCGCACTCGTGGAGGCGGTGCGCGCCTGCGCCGGGCGGCTGACGGGTCCTTGGGTGCGCGGTGGGGGATGGCAGCTCCCGCTGTTTCCCGGTGGCAACGCATCGCGCCACCTGCTCGACAGCCTCGTGCCCGACCGCCCCGTCTACCTCTCGTCCGCCGACGGCCACTCGGCGTGGGTGAACACCCGCGCGCTGGCAGCCGCGGGGATTGACTCCACCACGCCCGATCCCGAGAACGGGCGCATCGTCCGCGACGCGAGCGGGGCGCCGTCGGGCACGCTGCGCGAGACGGCGATGGGTCTGGTCGCCGCCCGCCTGCCTCCCCGTACCGACGCAGAGTACCTGGCCGGGTTGCGGCGCGGGCTCGCCAGGGCGGCCCAGTACGGCATCACGACCGTGCACGAGGCCAGTGCCAGCGAGGCCATCGTCCGGGCGTATCACGCGGCCGACACGAGCGGCGCCCTCCCGGCACGCGCCATCGTGTCGCTGCGGGTGGACCTGCGCGAGGGTACGGCCGAGGTTCCGCGGCTTGCCGAGCTGCGCGCGCGGTACGGTGGACGGCTCGTCCGGCCGGTGGCCGCCAAGATCTTCGCCGATGGCGTGATCGAAGGCCAGACGGCGGCGCTGCTCGAGGGCTATCTCGATCGCCCAGGGTATCGGGGCGAGCTGAACGTCCATCCGGATACACTCACGGCCCTGGTGCACGCGCTCGACTCGGCGGGGTTCAAGGTGCACGTCCACGCGATTGGCGACCGCGCCATCCGCGTGGCGCTCGACGCGTTCGCGCGCCAGCACGAGCGGGACGACGGGGCCGGACCGCGCCACATCATGGCCCACATCCAGCTGATCGATCCGGCCGACATCCCGCGCTTTGCCGCCCTCGGGGTGGTCGCGAGCTTCCAGCCGCTCTGGGCCTATGCCGACACCTACATCCGCGACCTCACGGAGCCCCGCTTGGGGCCGGCCCGCTCACGGTGGCTCTATCCCATCGCGAGTGTCGTACGGACAGGCGCGATCGTCGCCGCGGGCAGTGACTGGTCGGTGACCTCCATGAACCCGCTTCGGGCGATGCAGGTGGCGATCACGCGTCGCGACCCCGACCTGAGCGATGGCCCCGCCTGGATCCCCGACGAGCGGGTGGACCTCGCGACCATCCTGCACGCGTATACGCTCGGCGGGGCCTACGCCGCGGACGCCGAAGCCACCGCCGGGTCCATTGCCGTCGGCAAGACGGCCGACCTTGTGGTGCTGGAACGCAACCTGTTCGAGGTGCCGGTCGCGGAGCTCCATGCGGTGCGCGTGCTCCTCACGGTGCTCGAGGGTCGGGAGGTGTACCGGCATGCGGAGTGGCGCGACCCGTAGCCAACGCGCCGAGCCCCGCGGCCAGGCCGGCCGCGGGGCTCGAAGCGATCTGCCGGCGAGGCCGCGAGGCTACTTGAGCGGGCCGGTCACGATGTAGTCGTTGGCCTTCTTCTGCGCGTGACACCCGGCGCACATCGGCACCCGGCCCTGTGCCTCGACCGTGCCGTCCGCGTTCCGCTTCATCCAGAACCAGTTGTTGTTGGCCGCATCGTAGCCGGCGGCTGCCTTATACATGACCGTCACCGCGGCCAGCGTGCTGTCCGGCATGTAGTTCTCTTTCACGACAATCGCCCCGGCCGGCATGGTCCCCGCCTTGTTCGTGACGGCGTCCAGACCGAGCGCGTTCACGTAGGTCGTGAGCCGCATCCCGTGGGGCTCCGTGCCCTTGTACAGTCTCCCCTTGCCCGGCCACATGGCCCAGGTCTGGTACCGCGCCTGCTCCAGGTGGGCCCACAGGGCGGCGGCCGTGGTGTCCGGCTGCGCCACCTGCGGCATCACGGGCTCTGCCGCCGGCATCTCCTCCTGGGCCTGCTCGGTGCGCTGACAGGCAACGGTCGCCAGCGATGCCACCACGAGGGCTGCGGGAATCACACGTCCGATCATCACTGCCTCCTGTTCCAGCTCGAAATAGAACGGTCTCACAAGGGTACGGCCGGTCCTCCGCCCATGCAAACACAGAGCGCCGGCGGCCGGTTCCCGTCACGTGGCGGCGGGGACCGATCCCCAGCGAGCGGCGAGCCAGAACAGCGCCGTCATGACGACGGCCGAGGTGAGACACCACAGGCACGTGGCGCCGATCACAAAGGGCTCCAGGAACGTGAGGTAGATGGAGAAGAGGGTGCCCCACAGCGTCCCGAAGAGCAGGATGGTGCGGGCGACGTCGGCGGTGCGGCCGGCGGCGCCCCGCGCCACGACCCACAGGACGGCCATCCCCCCGTAGCCCACGAGCCCCAGTGCGCCGATGGGGACGCCGAACAGCGTCGCGTACGGGCTGTTTTGCACGGTGTGGCAATCGCCCACGGGGCCGCACACGGCGAGGGTGCCGCTCGTCTCGACGTACGTCAGGTACGCCGACACGGCCGCCCCGACGATCGCGAGCGTGGGGAACGCGAGTCCCGGTGCCCGGCTGCCCCCGCGCACAGGCACGCCACCGATGACCGCGACCACGACCGCGATCATCGCCACGAGCGTGAGCACCGCCAGCACATTCCCGGCGAGGTCGCGCTCGAACCGCTCCCGCAGGGAAGGTGGCTCGTCGGCCACGAGATCGACGAACGACGGTGGGGCGGGAGGCGCCGTCGGCTCCGCCGTCCGCGGAGGTGCGTCGCGGGCGGGCGCCGAGCCCGCGGCAGGGGGCGGACGGCCCCCGGGCGCACCGCCGACCCGCGCGACGGCCATCGTGTCTCCCGCATCCCGGGCACCGGCTGGGTCGGCGGGGCCGATGAGGGCGCTGAGCACGGAGTCGAGTCCCGGCACGCTCGGCCAGGCGATGCCCCCGCCGGCGAGCCCGGGCCGGATGAGGCCGTGCAGATTGGCGGGAATCTCGACGGCCCCCACCAGCACCGAGTCGGCAATGATCAGGCGCGGCACCCCCGCTCGCCCTGGCGCCGTGGGGTGACTCACCAGTGTCGCCTCGTACAGCGCGCCGCCGCTGCGCTGCGAGGCGTCTACGAGCAACACCTCGAGCGTGCCGTTGGTGAGGAGCAGGGCCACGGGTCCGCGGCCGTCCGTGGGCGGGCTCGCGACGACACGCGGTTCCCCGCCGTACACTTGGAAGAAGATGGGCAGATCTTCGCGGATCACCTGTCCGCAGTGCGGGCAGGTGGGCGAGAAGAACATCACGGCCCGCACCGTCTGGGCGGTGAGGGGCGCCGCCACAAGCAGGCCGGCGGCGCCGAGCGTCAGCGCCGCGCGCAGGGCGGTCCGACGGCGCGCGTGGTGCATGGCTTCTCCGAGTCGTCGACGCGCGGCCGGCGTGCGAGCGCTAGCGCACCAGCCGGGCCAGGTGAAAGGCGATCGTGGCGACCCCGGCACCGAGCAGGCTGCCCCACGCCAGGTCGATCACGGCCACCAGCGGCGGGAAGCCGCGTAACGTCGCGAGGTTGGTGAGGTCGTAGGCGGCATAGGCCGCGAAGCCGAACACGCCTCCCAGCAGCGCGGCGCGGGTCAGGGACTGTCGCTCGACGGCGGGGATCACGGCAAGCACGAGCAGCGCCGCGACGTAGATCGCGTAGAAGAGCAGCGCGGCGCCCCATCGCACGTCGGGGCGGAGCAGGTCGCCCAGCTGCGATCGGTAGAACCCGCGGGCCACGATCCCGAGCCAGACGAGATCGATCGCCAGGAAGACCGGCAAGGTGAGCGCGTACAGCTTGACGAAGGCCAGCAGCGACATGTTACCCCCAACTGCGCCAGCCGAGGACGCCCCACCACCCGAGGTAGGCCGCCACGACGACGTAGACCGTGGACGTGACCAACGCGAGCCACCGTACGCCGAGCCGCATCTCCGGGTGCGGAGCGCGCAGGGCCGCCAGCAGTCCGATGACCGACGCGATGGGGAAGACGAGCGTGCAGCCGAACAGCGTCCACGCCCACGGGGTCGGGCTGCCAAGGCGGACGATCGCGTCCTCCATCGTGAGCGCCACCGTCCCGATGAACACCACGACCGCCAGCGTGGCCAGGAGGGGCCAAGTCCGGACGTGGAGCCGCGGCACGTTCCGCAACCGACGGAACAACCAGCGCGGGACCCAGATCAGCGCAAAGGACAGCGTGAGCAGCCCGCAGAGCAGGAAGAGCCCGGTCACGGCGATCTCGAGCCACGCGATTGGCGCCCACACCCGGCGAAACGAGGCCGGGACGAGGTAGCCCATCAGTTCGATGGCTTCAGGCCGCCCGTTGTCCGGGTCGTCCACCAGCGCGAGCGTCGGCACCGGGTCCGTCGCGGTCCGGAACAGGCGATCGGTCGTGGGGACGTAGCGCGTCGGCTTCCCGAGCAGCGGGCGGGCCACCAGCGTGCTGTCGTCGACGGTCACCCGGCCCAGTCCAAGCACCCGCTGCAGGAAGTAGAGCCCCTGCACGCGCGGGTTGTCTGGTCGGTACCAGCCGGCCCGCTCGCGCGCCAGCGCCGGCATCGCGACCCGTGCCGCCGGCTCGGGCGCCGCGGCGTCACGGGTGAGGTAGTCGCGCACCAGGCGACCGATGCGCTCGTACGCGTCCACGCTGCCGCTGTTGATCATGAAGGCGAAGCCGACACCGTCGTCCGGCCGATAGGCCATGTTGGTGAGGCCGCCGTTCACGCCGCCGTCGTGCCCCACCCAGACCCAGCCACTGTCCACGTACGTGGCGAGGTGTAACCCGTAGCCAAGGGTGAGCCCGGACCGCGCGGTGAGCGAGCGCCGGGGCCGTTCCATGCGCTCGATGGCTGCAGCCGGCAGGAGTTGGCGCCCCCCCACCCGGCCACGGTTCAACAGGAACTGAACGTACCGCGCCATGTCCCGGGCGGAGGCATTGATGGCGCCCGCGGGCCGTTGGAGAATGTGCCAGTAGAACTCCGGGGTCTTGCCGTCGCTGGCGTACAGCGTGGCGAGTCGCTCGGGAGGGTCAGGCCGGAAATACGTAGCGGTCGTCATCCCGAGCGGCCCAAACAGCCGATCCCGCGCGACGTCTTCAAAGGCTCGGCCCTCGAGCTTCTCGATGATGTAGGCCGCCACCCCGGGACCGGAGTTGCAGTACGCGACGCGGGTCCCCGGCCGCCAGCGCGACGTCCGGGTGCCCGGGTTGTAGTCCAGGCCCTGCCGCAGGGTGATGGTAGAGTCGTTGAGGGCGTAGTCGCGCAGCGCCAGGTCGTCCCAGCCGGTCGCGTGCTCGAGGAGGTGCACGATCCGCACGGGGTCCGTGCTTTCCCAGCGGTTCTCGTACACGATCTCCGGCACGTGCGCCCAGATCGGGTCGTCCAGCCGCAGCCGCCCCTCCTGCTCGAGCTGGAGCACCAACAGGGACACGACGGCCTTGGACGTCGAGCCGATCCGGAACAACGTCGTATCGGTGGCCGCGCGGCCGGCCGTCACGTCGGCGGTGCCCAGACCGGCCACCCACAGCAGGCTGTCGCGGCTCACGAGCGCGATGCCGATGGCCGGTGTGCGCGTCTCGGCCAGCACCTCGCGGATTCGGCTCTGCAGCTCCGCGATGTTCGCGGGCGGTGGGAGCGAGTCGTCCTGCGCCCGGACGGCTGGTGCGGTGACCAGGGTCAGGACCAGCAGGGGTGCCAACGCGCGCATCCACGTCTCCCGTGAGAACGCTGAAAGGTTGAGGATCGTCGCGCGCGGGACAAGCCGGCCGGCGGCCCGTCGTTCGATCATACCGTCCGTCCGTCTTTCCGTCATGTCATGGCGCGCGTCAGCCAGGCGTTGATGGCACGGCCGGCCCGGTAGTGACGCATCAGGAACTCCCCCAGGTCCCGTCGCAGCAACAGGTCGGGAGCCTCATACTCCCGCCAGTAGTAGAACTGCTTGTTGAACAGAAGCGGGAATTCGTCAGCCGCCGCGGCGAACTCGGGCGGCAGACGGACATTGCGGTCGCCCTGCAGGCTGCCGAACAGCCGTTTGAAGGCGCGGTTCCGCAACAGCCGGTTGAGCGTCGCGCCGTCGTCGCGAATCGCCCGGCGAATTCCGAAGAGGGCGTCGCGGTCGGGTTGGTAGGCGCCGCCGGCGAGGCCAAGTCCGTCGGCGCCGAACTGGAAGTAGAAGCCGGGGAGCGGGGACTTCCGGCCGCCCGGCCCGATCACGGCGGAGGCGACCGTCTTGTACGGGGTCTTGTCCTTTGAAAAGCGCGTGTCCCGCGCCAGCCGGAAGGTCGCGGCGTGCGCCTCACACCGCATGCCGGGATCGAGCGCGGCAATCCGCTCGATCATCTCTTCCACGAACAGCCCGAAAGGGACCTTGACGTGCGTTTCGTACTCGGCCTTGTGCGCGTGGTACCACGGCCGCCGGTTGTTCCGGGCGAGGCGTCGGAAGAAGCGGCTGAACTCGGGAGTGAAATAGGCCATGGCGTGGTCCTGGGCTCGGGGCACACCTGAGTTTCAGGAATACACACCGCACATCCCGTGTCCAGGGCTCGCGCCCCATCTTCATGCGGAGTTCATGACGATCTCACCGTCCGCACCGTATTGGGATGACGTTGGATGGTCTGTGGCGTTCGGAAGGAGGCGCCATGCTCTGGATGCTGTCCGGCGCGCTCGCGCTCGCCCTGGCCGCCACCTGCCTGTGGCTGGTGGGTGAGCGTGGCCACCTCGTATTGCCCTCCACCCGCGCGGCGTTCCGGGAACGGCGACAACTCCCAGGCCACCGTGGGAATCCGCTCACGGCCCTGCATGGCTACGTCTACGGCCGGTGGCCCGTTCAGTACATCAAGTGGGCCATGCGGGTGGTGCCCGCGCTGCCGGGCCGGGCCAAGCAATGGTGGGCGGATCGCTATCACGGGAAAGTGCTCCCCACCGAGCTGGCGCGCGCCATCATCCGCCTCGATCACGACATCTGCCGCACCGACCTCGAGCGCATCGTCCCGTACGCGCTGGCCCGCGACATCGTCCTCACGGCCTCGCCGGACATCGTGCTGCTCGAGTGCCCGTGCCGCCATGCGCGGCCTCAGCCGTGCCAGCCCACCCAGGTCTGCATGGTCGTGGGCGGCGGGGCCTTCACGCTCGAGCATCACCCAAGTCGCTCCCACCGGGTAACCCAGGACGAAGCGCTGGCGCTGCTCGAGGCCGAGCACGAGCGCGGCCACGTCCACACGGCGTATTTCAAGGACGCCTGCGGCGATCGCTTTTACGCCATCTGCAACTGCTGCAAGTGCTGTTGCGGCGGGCTCGAGGCCATGACGCGGCGCGGAATCCCCATGGTCGCCTCGTCGGGCTACGTCGCCGAAGTGGAGGAAGCGCTCTGTATCGGATGCGGTGACTGCGCGACGGCGTGCCCGTTCGAGGCCGTGACCGTGCCGTACCGGGCGATGGTGACGTGGGAGAAGTGCATGGGCTGCGGGGTGTGCGAAGGCCAGTGCGCGACCGAGGCCATTCGCCTCGTGCTCGACGAGCGGAAGGGCCTTCCCCTCGACGTCCGCACGCTGGGCGCGCCCGCGGAGACGGTGCTCGCCTGATTCCTGGCCGGCACCGCCCACCGCCCGGGCTCGCGCTAGGTGTCCTCGCGCGTGGCCCCGTTCGCGGCGACGCCGCAGGCCACACAGACCAGCGCGATGATCGCCAAGCCGATTCCCAGCATGATGCCCACCGCCTACCGGTCGCCCGAGACAGCGGCGGTGGGGATCGGACGGACGAGGGGCCAGCGGGCGCCGTGCCGAGCGGAACGCATGGGACGCTCCTGAAGAGACGTGCACCGGTAGGGTGGGGCCGGGCCGTCAAGCCGGAGTCAAGCGGTTGCTGGCGCTCCCGGATTCGGGGGGGGCCGCCGCGACCCAGGTCACGGTTGGGGGGGTGCGGGGGCGCTATGCTGGCCCCATGGTCGTCCAAATCACGATCGCCCGGGTGAGCGACCGCTACACGTTCCTCATCAATGGACGTGGCGACGTCGTCTTCGATCCCGTCTGGGGGCTCACGACGTTTTCGAGCCCTGAGGCGGCCCGCGAGGCTGCCGAAGACGTCATCCGGGTGATCGCCGGGGTGCCCACCCTCGGGACGGGCCCCCCGGTGTGGGACGCCTAGGGAACTCTCACTCCCACCACCCCACCTGGGCGATGTGGCCGCAGTGGGGGCAATGGGTCATTTCCGGGGTGCCGATCAGCCCAAAACGCCACTGGCACGTGGGGCACACTGCGTAGTGCTTGCCGAGCTGGTGGAGCGATTCCCGGCGGGGATGCGCCTGGTAGCCCACCCGGCGGACGACCGTAAAGTGCATGGGGCGCCGAGGCCGGATCTCGAAGAGCCGGCGGGGGGCGTCGATCTCGCGCTCCCCCATGAGGATGGTCACCCGGTCGGGCACCTGGTCGCGGACCACGGGGTACCAGGCCCCGGCTCGCAGGCTGCGAGAATGGGGTGGCCGGATCGCGGCCCAGATGCGGGCCCACCCGATCACTTTGGACGTCTCCAGCATACCCCCCATTCTGTCCCGGCCCGGGCGCGAGCGGAAGGGGGCAGGTCCATGCCCCCACTGGCGTTACGGGGAGGCGGGCGGTATCTTTGCCGCAAGCGTGAGGTGCGCCTCGGCAGGCGCACCGCCAGAACCAGCGAACGGCTCGAGGGACCTGGTCACACGGCCGGTCCTTCGTTGCGTTTGTCCACGCCTAGCCGGCGGAGCGCCGGTAGCCCAACGCGGGGGCGATCAGCCGCGGGAGCATGATGGACGTTGGCCAGGACGGGTTCTCCGGACTCCGACGAACATCTGCACAACAGAGGAGTTCGGCAGCATGCGTACCAAGGGAACCGTCAAGTGGTTCAACGACAGCAAGGGCTTTGGCTTCATCAGCCGTGAGGACGGCGAGCCCGATTGCTTCGTCCATCATTCCGCGATTCAGGGCACGGGTTTCAAGTCCCTGCGCGAGGGTGAGCGTGTCGAGTTCGACGTCGTGGCGGGCCAGAAGGGCCCGGCGGCGCAGAACGTCACGGTCGTGAAGTAAGGATCGCTGACACCAGTTCCGATGAGCGGGGTCGCCCCGAGTCTCTCGGTGCGGCCCCGTTCTCTTTCCCCTAGTGGAGACCCAGATGCCTCATGTTGAGCTGCGAGAAGGCGACCGCGTGGACTGGGCCCTCAAGGTGTTCCGGCGCCAGGTCCAGCGCGCCGGGATCCTGAAAGAGGTCCGGCAGCGGCGGCACTACACGAAACCGAGCACGGAGCGACGCCTCCGCGCGCAGGCGGCCCGCCGCCGGATGCGCAAGGGCGAGAACAAGCGGCGCGGCTGAGCCGCCCCAGCGGCGCTCAGCCTTGGTCGCTGGCGCCGCCGCCGAAATCGAGCAGGTCTGGCGGGTGGTCTGCCGCCTCGAGAAAGCGCAGCAGGTCCGCGCCCGCAATCGCCGTCGTCCTGGCGTTGTCCAGCGGGTGCAGATTGATGGGATCGCGTCCGAACAGCGCGCGGTCCAGCACCACCCGCACCCGACGGTCGCGATCGTTCACGACGGCAAACGGGCTGACCGCGCCCGGGATCACCCCCAGGTAGGTCATCAATCGGTCGGGGCTGCCGAACGAGAGGCGGCGGGCGCCGAGGTGCGCCGCGAGCCAGCCCAGATCCACGGCGCGATCCTCCAGACAACACACCAGCCACATCGCTCCCTTCTTGTCACGGAGAAACAGGCTCTTGGTGTGGGTGCCCGGCAGGGCGCCCCGGTGCTGTTTGGCCTCGGCCACGGTGAAGACCGGCGGATGGGACACCGACCGCACCGCGATGCCCAACTCGGCCAGCCGGCTGAGCAGATCGTCCGGGCTCACGCCGTGGGGGGGGGCTCGCGGCGGCGCAGCCGGGCGAGGATCACCGTCGCCAGGCCCAGCAGGATCTCGTCGGCGAACGGGAGTACGTCGGGCACGGCCAGATCCACGGCGAACAGCACGGCCGTGAACAGCAGTAGCCGCGGATACCGCAAGCGGTTGGTGTAGCGTCGGACCAGCGCCGTGACCGCTCCGCCCATGGCCGGGTCTCGCTCAGAAGTGCGCGATCTGGAAGTGATCGACTGGATAGTGGGTGATCACCTGTTCGTATTTCGTGTTGAAGATCAGGAACGGCTCGGTGTAGCCGGACCCCATCTTGACCGGTGCGGGATCCAGGATGCGCATCACCGTGGTGTGCGGTTCCCCGGTGCTGAGGATGCCGTGGAGGACGCGCATGTGCAGCCCCAGGACCGGTGGCATCGCCGCCATCGTGCCGAGCATGAGCAGGCCATGCGTCTTCATGAGGTTGTGCCAGGTCGTGATCGGGTAGCACTGCATGCCCTTGGGGGTCAGTTTGGCCGCCTGGTAGAACGCGCCCGTTTCCCCCGGGGCCAACGGGATGTTGTTGGTGAACATGTCCAGGTACTTCTTCCCGCACAGTGCCATGGCTTGCGGGATGGTGTACTTCTTTCCGTCCCGCCAGCTGCGCAGCATCGTGTAGACGGTTGCCCAGCAGGTCAGATTCGTTGGCTGGCCGATGACGGGCTTGTACCCGGGCACCCGGTAGTCGATCGAGATCTTGGGACCGGCGTCGAAGTCGTTGAGCCGCCGCAGCGTCTCGCCGCCGGGGTCCACGCGGCCGTCCGGCCACTTGTGCCCCAGCTGCACCTGCTGGAACCGCTTGATGGCGGCGATCGTCTTGGCCCAGGGCAGCCCATCCACCGCGAGGTGAGTGAGCGGCCCTCCCTGCGCCGAGGGGACGCCGTTCAGCAGGTCCTGGACCGTCCGTGCGTCGTCCTTGCGGTTCACGCCACCAGCGCCAACGGATGCCGAGATCGAGCGGGCCATCGCGGGGGTTCCCTCGTGCCTGGGGGATCGCGAGCCCCCGGGGGGCGGGAGCACAGCTAACCTATGGAGTGCTGGCGCGCGCCGTCAAAGGGCGGGCTGGCGCGGGAACCGTCGCGCGGGTCGGGCGGTTTCCACCACATATCCGACCGGGAGTGTCGATGATCCTGCGAGCGATGGGCCTCAGTGTGTGGCTGGCCACCGGAGCGGTGTCGACCGCGCTCGCCCAGGACCAGATGATCCCCTGGAGCCAGCGCGGGACCGTGACTCAGCGCGTGGGATTCACGGACATCACCATCACGTACAGCCGCCCAGTTGCGCGGGGTCGCGCGCTGTTTGGCGGTCTGGTACGGTGGGGTCGGGTGTGGAATCCGGGGGCGGACTCCGCCACGGCGATCGCCGTGAGCCGCGACGTCGAGATCGAGGGTCGGCCGCTGGCGGCGGGCCGCTACACGCTCTGGGCCATTCCCGAGCCCGAGTCGTGGACGCTCATCGTGAGCCGCGCGGTCGATGTCTACCACACACCGTATCCCGGCCAGCAGCATGACGCGTTGCGGGTGCCGCTGCGGCCGGAGCGCGGCGCGCCCATGGAGACCCTGGCGTTCTACTTCCCGGTCGTGCAGCAGGACTCGGCGGTGCTGCGGCTGCACTGGGGGGAGACCATCGTGCCGATCAGGATCCGCGCGCCGTACTGAGATTGGTGCGCTCGTCTCCGGGCGCGAGCTCCCGCGCGGCGCCTTCAGCCGACCGTGGTCGCGCCCGGAGACGTCGGGGTAACGGCGGCCTGGTCCTCCTCGCCCGTGCGGATGCGCAGCACCTTCTCCACCGGCACGACGAAGATCTTGCCGTCGCCGACCTCGCCGGTGCGGGCGGCGGCCACGATGGCATCGATAGTCGGCCGCACGAACGGCTCGGAGACCCCGATGTCGAGGCGCACCTTCTCCACCAGCTCCATCTTGACCGTGGTGCCGCGATAGGTCTCGACGCGCTCCAACTCGCCCCCGTGGCCCTGGGCCCGCGTGATGGTCAAGCCGCGCACCTCGGCGGCGAAGAGCGCCTCCAGCACCGCGTTCAGTTGTTCGGGCCGGATGATGGCGGTGATCAGTTTCATGCGGTGCCCCACAGGCTGGAGTCGAGTGCCGGCGCCGGGGCGCGGGCGGGTCGCGCGTCGCGGCCCGCGGGCGGCAGGATCAGAATCGCTCCCTCGCCGCTCCCGTACGCCTCCTCGCCATGCAGCGGCACGTCGAGACCCACGGCCTCCTCGCGCCCGCTCACCCGCAGCCGCACGACGGCGCCCATCAGCGTGAGCAGTGCGAGGGACACGGCGGCGCTGTAGGCGAGCACCGCGAGCACCGCGAGGGCCTGGACCCCGACCTGGGCGGCGTTGCCGGCCAGCAGCCCCGCCGTCCCGCCGAACTCCGGCCGCGCAAAGACGCCGGCCAGCATGGCGCCCGTGAGGCCCCCGACGCCGTGCGCCGCTACCACGTCGAGCGAGTCGTCGAGGCGGCTGCGGGAGCGCCACAGGATGGCGAAGTAGCTGGGGACGGCGGCGATGGCGCCCAGCACGATGGCGTCCATCGGGCCGATGAACCCCGCCGCCGGCGTCACCGCGACCAACCCGACCACGATGCCCGTCGCCGCCCCGACCGCGGTCACCCGCCCCGTCCGGAAGCGGTCGAGCAGCATCCACGTCAGCAGCGTGGCCGCCGGGGCCAGCAGGGTGTTCACGAACGCCAGGGCCGCCGTGGCGTTCGCGGCCAGGGCGCTGCCAGCGTTGAACCCGAACCAGCCGAACCACAGCAGCCCGGCGCCGAGCAACACGAACGGCACGTTGTGCGGCAAGAGCGCCTGCCGGGCGTACGGGGCCCGCGGCCGCAGCACGATGGCCGCGACCAGCGCGGCGGCGGCCGCGTTCACGTGCACCACCGTGCCGCCGGCGAAATCGAGGGCGCCCAGGCGCGCCAACCAGCCACCGCCCCACACCCAATGACACACCGGCGCGTACACGGCCACCACCCAGAGGCTGACGAAGATCAGATAGGCGCCGAATCGCATCCGTTCCACCACCGCCCCCGAGATCAGGGCAGCCGTGATGATGGCGAACGTGCCCTGGAACGCCATGAACAGCAGCGGGGGCAGCCCGTCCGCGGATTCCAGCCCAACGCCCCGGAGGAAGAAATGGGCGGTTCCGCCCAGCCAGCGCGCATCGCCGGCGAACGCCAGACTGTAACCGGCGACCGCCCAGACGAGGCCCACCGCACCAAGGGCCCCGAAGCTCATCATCATGGTGTTGAGCGTGTTCTTCGAGCGCACGAGGCCGCCGTAGAAGAACGCCAGCGCCGGGGTCATCAGCAGGACCAGCGCGCAGGCAACGAGCATCCACGCGATGTCCGGGCTGCTGAGCGCGACGGTCCCGGCAGGCGTGGCGAGGCTCTCGGTCATAGGTCTCCTCCGCGGGCGGGCCCGCGGTTTCGGGATAGCGCGGACGGTACCGGGGGACGTGTCTGGGTGTCAAGTGAGTCGTGCAAGACCCGCACCATTCCTGTCACACTGGTGCACGTTTTCGGGTTTTATTCGCCAGTATGTGGTGCTGCTTGCTGCACAAGATGCTCGAATGTCCGTACACCGGCGACGCTCGGCATTGACCGGGTTTGGGGGCGCTGCGGCTGGGGTGGGGAGAAACCGGCGGTGCGGGTGGGGCTCCGGAGACGTCGGGCGTTCTCGATGGCTTCCGGCTATGGGGTTCCCTTGAGGGAGCCTGATGGGCGTCCCGCGAGCCCGGCGCGGCGCTCACTCGCCTGTCGCAGGAGTCGGGTGGAACGGGCGCGCTCGGCGTAGCGGGCCGCCTGCGCGTAGGCCGCATCGGCGTCGGCGGTGTCACCCGCCGCGGCCGCGATCGCGCCAGCCAACAAGGCTGTTCGCGCGGCTCCATACCCGTCACCAGTCGCGGTGAAGACTCGCGCGGCCTCGTCCGCTGTTTGTCGGGCGCCGCTGAGATCACCGCGTCGCAGCTGGGCCGTGCCGAGCAGCATGAGCGCGTCCCCGACCTTCGTGGGGTCAGCCCCCGCCCGCGCCGCGGCCATGGCCGCGCGGGCCGCGTCCACGGCGGCGGCGGCATCGCCGGCTGCAAGCTGGGCCTCGGCCGCCAGCAGCAGGACCAGCGGCCGCCGCGCCGCCGGCACCGGACTGCCCGGGGCGGCGAGCGCGCTGGCCTCGGCGACGACAGCCGTCGCCGATACGGCCCCCGCCGCCAGGGCGCTCCGCAGTTCCTTACAGCGTAAGACCGCGCGCGCGGCGTCGCTTGGTGCGTCGAGCTGGGCCCGCGCGTACGCGGCGGCGGCCTCCGGTCGGCGATCGAGCCGGCGGAACGCGTCGCCCCGGAACTCGTGTGTCGCGGATCGGTGCTCCGCATTCTGGGCCGTTTCGGCCGCCATCAGCGCGTACGTCAAGGCGTGGTCGTAGTCGTGGACCCCCATGGCGTGTTTCGCCGCGTCGAGCGCGACCGGCGCCGCGTGATCGCGCTCGCCCGCGTGGTACCAATGCCAGGCCAGCATGCCGGGTGGGGTGTCGGGCCGGTCGGCGAGCACACTGGCGATCCGTGCGTGCAGGTGGCGGCGCCGGCGGGCATTCATCCCCTGGGCGTGCACCTGGCCGATCTTGACGTGCGTGAAGCGATACCAGTCGCCGCCGCGATCGGCGGGGGTGAGAATGCCGGCCGCCAACGCTTCATCCAACGCATCAAGCACCGCCGCCTCGTCATGCGGGGACAGCTCGTCGACGAGATCCACGTCGAATTCGCGGCCGACGACCGCGGCGACCTGCAGCATGTCCTGCGCGGCGGGCGACAGCCGTTCCAAACGGCGGCGGACGATGTTGGCGACGGCATCGGGCGTCGGCGCGGAGGCAAAGTCCAGGTGCACGTGCTCATCGCTCAGCGCCTCGGGATCGCCCTGTTCGACCAGCGTGCGAATCACCTGCTCGATGAAGAACGGATTCCCCTCGGAGTGCCCGTACACGTGCCGCACAAGGGGGTCAGGCGGCTCGCGCCCCAAGGCCGACGCCAGCCATCCGTACACCGCTTCGTAGCCCAGCGGACGCAGGCAGACGCGGACCAGGGTCGGGAGGCGCCGAAGCCGGTCCCCAACGTCCCGCACATGCAGGGTGTCCTGCGTCTTCCCCGCATCGGCGGTGACGGCGAGCAGGAGGCGCTCACCACCGAGTTGTGAGGCGAGGAACTCGAGGAGATGGGTGGAGGCGGCATCGCAGCTGTCGAGATCCTCCATGCCGACGAAGAGGAGACCCTCGGACGCCAGCGTGCGGAGCAGCGCGGCGGTTTCCTCGCACAAGAGCACCCGGTCGGGCCCCGGGTGCAGGCTCGGTGCGAGCAGGGCTCCGATCGCCCCGCGGCCCGCTCCGCCGGGGGCCGCATCCAACGCCTGACGGAGGATCGGCAGCCACGGGCCGTACGCGCGGTGCGTATCCGCTTCGTAGCCACGCCCCACGAAGGTCCTGGCCCCGTCGGCGAGTGCTTCCCGATGTGCGGCCCCGAAGAACGACGACTTGCCGGCGCCCTCTTCGCCCTCGATCCAGAGCACCGTCGTTCGCCCGGCTCGAGCGGTCGCCCAGGCTTCACGGGTCTGGCGGAGCTCGCGGTCACGGCCCGCGAAGCGCAGCGCCTCGAAGTGCGCTTCCCACCGGTCCAGCACGTCGCGCGGCCCCGGCACGGTCACCGGTGCCGGGAAGGGGATGTGCTCGGTCACGGCAGCGGCGGCCGCTTCGGCCATCGCCGCGGCCGTC
>JBFGDF010000012.1:0-40613 GCA_041580775.1 Gemmatimonadales bacterium | reverse complement strand
GCGGTCACGTTGATGGCGGTCGAGGTCACGCTGGTGAGGCCGGTCGCCGTGAACGTGAGCGTCCGATTCCCCACTGTCCCCGTGATGGCCAGGTTCGTGAACGTCGCCACGCCGCTCGCGTTACTCGTGGCGGTCAGGGTGCCGCCCAGCGTACCGCCGCCCGTCGCGATCGCCGCCGTCACGACCACGCCACTCTGACTCACCGGGTTCCCGCCTCCGTCCCGCACCTGGAGCACCGGCTGCTGCGGGAACGCGATCCCGCTCTGCACCGTCGCCGACGGTTGCGCGGTCACGGTCAGCTGACTCGCGGGCCCCACCGTCACGTTGACCGCGGTCGAGGTTACGCTCGTCAGGCCGGAGGCCGCGAAGGAGAGTGTGCGGTTCCCGACGAGCCCGGTGATGTGCAGATCCGCGAACGCGGCGACCCCGCTGGCGTTGGTCGTTGCGGTGACCGTTCCGCCGAGCGTGCCGCCGCCCGTCGCGATCGCGGCCGTCACCAGCACCCCGCTTTGCGACACCGGGTTGCCACTCGCGTCCCGCACCTGCACCACGGGCTGCTGCGGGAACGCGACCCCGCTCGGCACCGTCGCCGACGGCTGCGTGGTCAGGGTGAGCTGCGTCCCACTGCCGGCGGTTATCGCGATGGTCGCAGACGTCGCGCCCGACAGCCCCGTGGCGGTGAAGCCCAGCGTGCGATCACCTGCGGTCCCCGTGATGCTGAGGTTGGTGAAGCTCGCGACTCCGGTGGCGCTGGTCGTCGCCGTGAGCGTCCCGCCCAACGTCCCCCCGCCCGTGGCGATCGCCGCCGTCACCACGACCCCGCTCTGGCTCACCGCGTTCCCGGCGCCGTCCCGGACCTGCAGCACCGGCTGTTGCGGGACCGGCACGCCACTCGAGGCCGCCGCCGACGGTTGGGTAGTGATCGCCAACTGGCTCGCCGGACCCGCACTGAGGGCGATCGGCGTGGACGTGACGCCCAGCAGCCCGGGGGCCGTGAACTCCAGGGTGCGATTCCCGACGGTGCCGGAGACAAAGAGGTTCGTGAAGCCGGCCGTACCAGACCCGTTGGTCGCCACCGTCGCCGTCCCGCCCAGCGTCCCCCCACCGGTGGCGATGGCGGCCGTGACGTTCACGCCGGCCTGCGCCACGGGATTACCGGCTCCGTCGCGCAGCTGCACGACCGGCTGCTGGGCGAACGCGACCCCGCTCTGGGCGGTGCCGGACGGCTGCGTGGTGAGCGTGAGCTGACTGGCCGGCCCGGCTTCGACCGTGATGGGACGCGTCGTGGCCCCTGTGAGACCCGTCGCCGCGAACCCCAGGCGATACGACCCCGCCAACCCGGCAATCGAGAGATTGCTGAAGACCGCAAGGCCACTCGCATTGGTCGTGGCCGTGAGCGTCCCACCGACCGTTCCGGTGCCGACCGCCAGGCTGGCAGTCACCACCACGCCGCTTTGGGCGACCGCATTCCCGGCCGCGTCCTCGACCTGCACGGTTGGCTGCGGGCTAAACACGATCCCGCTCTGGACGGTCTGCGCCGGCTGGGTCGCCATGGCCAGCCGGCTGGCGGTGCCTGCCGCCAGCGTGATCGCATTGGACGCAACACCAGTCAGGCCCGTGGCGGCGAACGTGAGCGTCCGGTCACCCGCGGTCCCGGTGATCGCGAGGTCGGTGAAGGACGCGACGCCGGCGGTGTTCGTCGTGACGCCGGTCACCCCTTCCAGCGTTCCGCCGCCGCTCGCAATCGCGGCCACCACCAGGACGCCACTCTGACTCACGGCGTTGCCGCTGGCGTCGCGTACCTGGAGCACTGGCTGCTGGGGGAACGTGATGCCGCTCTGTGCCGCCGCCGAGGGTTGGGTCGTGATGGTCAGTTGACTCGCGGCGCCCGGCGTGACGCTGACCACGCTCGAAGTGACACCCGTCAGACCTGGGGCATTGAAGGAAAGCGTGCGCGGGCCGACGGAACCGCTGATGGCGAGACTCGCGAAGCTCGCCACCCCCGATCCGTTGGTCGCCACCGTCGTCGTGCCACCCAGCGTCCCGCCGCCCGACGCGATCGCCGCCGTGACGTTGATGCCGGCCTGCGCCACCGGGTTGCCGGCGGCATCCCGCACCTGGAGCACCGGCTGTTGCGGGAAGAGCGCTCCGCTGGCGACCGTGGCGGACGGCTGCGTCGTGAGGGTGAGTTGCGACGCCGCGCCGGCATTCACCGTTATGGCGTTCGAGGTGACGGGCGTGAGCCCGGTCGCGGCGAACTGGAGCGTGCGAATACCGGTGACGCCGGCGATCGACAGATTGGTGAAGGCGGCGACCCCGCTGGCGTTGGTCGTGACCGTCGCCGTGCCGCCGAGCGCTCCACCGCCCGAGGCGATGGTTGCCGAGATGGCCACGCCCGACTGGGTGACCGCGTTGCCCATGGCGTCCCGCAGCTGGACTACCGGCTGCTGCGCGAAGGCGATGCCGCTCTGGGCACTCGCGGACGGCTGCGTGGTCAGCGTGAGGGTGGAGGCCGCGCCGGGCGTCAGGGTGACCGGATCGGAGGTAACGCCCGTCAGCCCGGCGGCGCTGAACGCCAGTGTGCGATCCCCGATCGTTCCCGCGATGGCGAGATTCGTGAAGCTCGCCGTCCCCGCGCCGTTGGTCACCGCCGTCGTGGTCCCGCTCAGCGCGCCCCCGCCGGACGCGATGGCCACCGTGACGTTCACGCCGCTCTGGCTCACGAGATTGCCGACCGAGTCACGGAGCTGGATGACCGGCTGCTGCGCGAAGGGCACCCCGCTCTGGGCCGTCGCCGACGGCTGGGTCGTGATCGACAGCTGCCCCGGCGCCCCGGCCGTCAGGGTGATGGTGTTGGACACCACCGCCGCGAGGGTCGGCGCGGTGAACTGGAGCGCGTGAGGGCCTTCAGGCCCGGTGATCCGCAGGTCCACGAAGGCGGCCGTGCCGGCGCCGGTCGTGGTGGCGGTCACGGTGCCGCCGAGCGTGCCGCCGCCAGACGCGAGGCTCGCCGTGACGACGACTCCGGCGGTCGCGACGGGGTTCCCCGCGCCGTCGCGCACCTGCACGACCGGCTGCTGCGCGAAGATCGCGCCGCTTTGCGCGGTGGTGGGCGGCTGCGTGGTGATCCCCAACTGCGCCGCCGGCCCGGCGGTCAGCGTGACGACGTCGGACGTCGTACCGGTGAGGCCCGCCGCCGCAAAACCGAGGGTGCGATCGCCCACCGTCCCCGTGACGACGAGGTCCGTGAAGGTCGCGATGCCATTCGCGTCGGTAGCGCGTTGTATGGTCCCCGTCAGCGAGCCGCCGCCCGACGCGATGCTCGCGGTGACCTGTACACCGCTCTGGCTCACCGGATTGCCGCTCGCGTCGCGCAGGCGGACGCCGGGCTGCTGGGCCAGGGCGACACCGCTCTGGGCCGTCGTCGACGGCTGGGCGAGCATGCTCAGCTGGGAGGCGGCACCCGCCTGCAGCGTAATGTTGGCGGAAGTGGCCGACTGCAGATTCGCCGACGCGAAGATCAGCCGGTTGACACCCGTGACGCCCGTCAGTGTGAGGTTCGTGTACGTGGCCCGCCCGTTCGCGTCGGTCGTGGCGGACAGCGTCCCGCTCAGCGCACCGCTACCGGTGAACACGGACGCCGTTACGGTCACGCCGCCCTGCAGGACGTTGTTGCCTGCCGCGTCGCGCAGCCGCACGACTGGCTGCTGCGGGAACGGCACCCCGCTCTGCGCCGTTCCCGACGGCTGCGTGACCACCGCAAGCGCCGCGGCCGTGCCCGCCGAGAGGACGATGTTGCTCGAGGTGACCCCGGCCAAACCCGACGCGGTGAAGCTCAACGTGTAGGTACCGATGGTGCCGGACAGGGCGAGGTTCGTGAACGTCGCCACCCCGTTCGTGGTCGTGACCGTCGCAGCCCCACCGAGGGTTCCGCCCGTGGGACCCGAGGCGATCAGTGCCGTGACCGCCACGCCGGTGGTGGTCACGGGATTCCCCAGGGTGTCCTGCAGTTGGATCACCGGCTGCCGCGCGAACACGATGCCGCTCTGCGCCGCGGCCGCCGGCTGCGTCGTGATCACGAGCCGACCGGCGGATCCCGCCGTACCCGTCGCCACGAACGTGACCGGACTGCCGGTCAGGCCCGCTGAAGCCGCCTGCAGCCGGTTCTCTCCGGCGGACGGTCCCAGAATCCAGGAGGTCACGGCCGCCACCCCGCTCGCCCCGGTCGGGATCGGTGTCGTGGGCGTGACGCTCCCGCCACCTTGCGTCACGGTGAACGTCACAGGAATCCCGGGCACCGGATTGTCGAACGCGTCGCGCACGATCACTGACGGAGGCGTGCCGACCGGCGACCCCGCGACGGCTGACTGTCCGTCACCCGCATTGAGGGCGAGGACCGCCGCCGCGCCCGGCGCGACACTGCTCGGGTACGGGCTCCCGCCGATGGCCGGCCCGTTCAGGGTGATGGCGACCTGGTCCGTGCCGGCCGTGGTCGGCGTGTACGAGGCGGCGTACGTCCCGTCGCCATTGTCCGTCACCGCCGGTGCGGCGCTGTTCGACCCGCTGACGGTCACCGTGACGGTCGCACCGCCCGTAGTGACGAGATTCCCCGCCGCGTCGCGCGACGTCACGACAATGGCCGTCGCCGACCCCGCGGTCCCCGGCGGGACGGCGGCCGTGGTCGTCGCGGCGGCCGGCGGGCCGGCGCTCAGGCTGATGTTCCCCGAGGAGACGGGCAGCAGCCCGGCGGCCGTGAATTCCAGGATGTAGATGCCGATCGTCCCGCGGATCGCGAGGCCCGTGAAGGGCGCGCGCCCCGTGGCATCCGTCGTCGCGGCGTTGCCGAGGAGCGTCGCTCCCGCCGGCCCACTGGCGATCGCGGCGCCGACGGTGACGCCCGCCTGCGGCACGGGGTTGCCGAGCGCATCGCGCAGTTCGACGACCGGCTGAACGGGCAGCGGGACCCCGCTCTGCCCGGCGGCACTCGGCGGCGTGACGAGGGCAAGCGCGGTGGCCGTCCCGGCCGTGACGTCGAAGGGCTGGCTCAGGATGGCGGTGAGACCGGGCGCCGAGGCCGTCAACCGATACGCGGTGCCCACGGCATCGATGGTGAGGTCATCGAACGTCGCGGTCCCATTCACGACGGCGCGGCTGATCGTCCCCCCGAGCGTTGCGCCCGCCGTGCCGAACCCCGCCGCGAGGCCCACCGTCACATTCCCAACGTAGGCCGAGTCGACCGACCCGGCCGCCTTGAGGACCTGGACGCGCACCGCCGGCGCCATCACGCTGCTCACGACCACCGTGGTGGGGCCCGTGGCGAAGCTCAGTCCGGCCGCCGGCAGCTGCACGCGGAAATCCGCCGCCGCCTCGCTGTTGCCGCCAAACGCGATCCAACCGCTGGTTCGCCCGGTATTGTCCGCGGTCCGGGCCTGCCAGTGGTAGTTCTGATTGTCCGATAGCGGACCGATGGCCGCCGACGCGGTGGCTCCACTCGCGACGCCGCCGCTCGAGTCCGACGGGACGTTGGTGAACGGCTGGCCGACGGGTCGAACCTCGACGTGTAGGCGGAGGGCATCACCCGGGTCGGGGTCGCTCAGCAGCCCCCGCAGCACGAGGGACCCTTCGGGCACCGTGTCGCCCACGCCGACCGGGGTCGTGCCATCGAGGCGCCACTGCCCGAGGCCGGTCGGCGCAGCCGGCGCCTCCGGAAAGGCCACGGCGAAGTCCGTCGCGCCCTCGGCGTTGCCGCCGAAAGGCACCCACCCACTCGCCAGCCCGAACTGGTCTACCGTCCGCGCCTGCCAGTGATACCCCTGGTCGTCCCCGATCCCCGTGAGGGTCGCGGTCGCAATCGCACCCGACGCGACCCCCACCCCGGAGCCCGTCGCGACACCCGTGAACGGGGAGCCGACCGGCTGGACTTCCACCTCGAGGCGCACGACGTCGCCGGGGTCGTCATCCTGCACCTGCCCGGCGAACACGACCGTCCGTTCGTCGGTCGTCGCACCGAGCGGGATGGGGGTCGTGGCGTCGCTACGCCGTTGCGCGAGGCCGGTCGGCTCCGCCGGCGGCTCCGCGACGGCTACGCGGAAGTCGGGATCAGTGTCCGGATTCCCGCCGAACGACACCCACGCGCTCGCGCGGCCCGTCTGGTCGCGGGTCCGGGCCCGCCACATGTAGTCGGTGTTGTCGTTCAGGCCCTGGATCCGGACCGTGGCGGCGCCACCGCGGATGACCGGCGGGCTCGAGGCGGACGGCACGCCCGTGAATCCGGCACCGACCGGTCGGACCTCGACGTCGAGCACGAGCGTGTCGTCGGGATCCGGATCGGCGAGCTGCGCCTTGAGCACCGCGGCGGCCACCGGGCTCGCCGCCCCAATGCCCAGCGGCGTGACGCTGTCCGCCCGAAACTGCCCCAGGGACCCGGGGCTGCTGGGCACCCGCGGGCGGAACACGTCGACCGTGAACGCCCCGCCCGGGGTCGCGGTGACGCTGGTGACCTCGATGTAGTACGGGCCGGTGCGCGGCAAGCGCACGTAGCGGAGGCACGCGCCGGCCGAACCGTCGGGACAGGAAGCGCTCTCGGCCACGGCCGGCGCCGCCCCAACGGTGGACGAGTCGAGCAGCACGTACGGCGCGAAGGCACTCGACCGGACCGTCACACTCAGGGAGTCGTCGGCCGTGCCCGCGAACTGGAGCAGTTGCGCGAATTGCCCGCTGCGGTGGGGGGCCTCGCAGTCGGCGGGGGTGAGCGAGTCGGTGGCCGTGGCGCCGATCACCACCGCCCGCGCGCGGCACGGATGCACGGCGAAGCGCACCGGGACGCGCATCAACTCGCCAGCCCCGTCGGCGGGGGCAACGATGATCGTGTCGAGGTAGTCCCCCACGAAGAGCCCCGCGGGGTTGAGCGTCACGGTCACCGTGCTCGGGGTGGTGCCGCTCGTCCCGCTCAACGCGAGCCAGGAGCTCGCCTTGGCCCGCACCGCCGACCAGCCGATGGGGCCCGGCCCCGAGCTGCTGACGACCAACGCCGCCGTGCGGACCGGCTGGCTGCCGACGGCGGCCGAATCCAACACGAGCCCCGGCGCGACTACGAGCGATCCCGGGGGCCCGGGACTGACCAGCTCGTCGAGTTTGCAGGTCGTGGAGGCGACGGTGACCACGGCGAGAGCAACGCCCATCAGGGCGGTTCGGGTCACGGGTCGAGGGGTGCTGCGGAAGGTCACGCGGGCGTCGTTGGTGATGCGTCGTTTGGCTCGCCTCCCGCGGGTTCGACCCGGCCGGCCGCCCCGCGGGGGGGACTAAGGTACGCGCGCAATCCTCAGTCCGCGACCGACCCGAGACGCGAATCCCGTGCCCCCGAACGGACCCGATGGACGGTGTGACGCCCTGAGGGGCAGCCCTCGGCTGTTGCGCCGACACCACAGTACTCCCGTCGGCGGGCCGGTGGCGTCCCCCTCGGGGCACCCCGATCCGCATTTGTGAGGGATTCTTTACATCCTCTTTGGAAAGTCATGCAGGATGGCAACTTATGCATTATCGTATCAACCATCTCCTCGACCCGGACGTCGGGTTGAACCGGGCGAGCGCACGGGACTTGACGGCCCTGGCCCGCACGCCAAGGCGACCTTCCCATCGGGAGCAGCGCATTCCATGGCCACCGCAACGAAGCCGCAGACCCGCCCGCCGGACGCGCCGGAGTCCGAGGATCTCAATCCTTTTCACATTGCGCAGATGCAGTTCGACAATGCGGCGCGCTACATCCCGGAGCTCGCGCCCGGGTTGGCCCACTTCCTCAAGCGCCCGGAGCGGCTCATCACGCTCGAGTTTCCCATCGAATTGAGCGACGGCACCGTGCTCAATTTCGTCGGCTACCGCTGCCTCCATAACAACGCCCGCGGCCCGGGCAAGGGAGGCATTCGCTACCACGCCCGTGTCACGGCGGACGAGGTGCGGGCGCTCGCGTCCTGGATGACGTGGAAGTGCGCGGTGGTGGACATCCCGTTCGGTGGCGCCAAAGGGGGCGTAGCCTTCGACCCGAAGAAGCTGAGTCCCAGCGACGTGCGGAAGGTGACGCGTCGCTTCATCGCGGCGCTCGGTGACAACATCGGACCCCACACGGACATTCCCGCGCCCGACGTGAACACCGACGCGGGGACGATGGCGCGCATCTATGACACGTACGCCATGATGCATCCTGGGATGAATTGCCTCCCGGTCGTCACCGGGAAGCCCGTGGACCTCGGCGGCTCGTTCGGCCGCCGCGAGGCGACGGCGCGCGGTTGCCTCTTCGCCACCCAGCAGGCTCTGCGACGAGGTATCGTGCCGGGGCGCGCCTCCGTCGACGGCGCGACGGTGGCCATTCAGGGATTCGGCAACGCCGGCGCGATCGCGGCCGAGCTGTTCCACGAGGCCGGGGCGCGCGTGATTGCGGTCAGCGACTCACGCGGCGGCATTCACCGGGGCGAGGGCCTCGATCCGGCGGCCGTCATCGACCACAAGAAGCGCACCGGTTCGGTGGTCGGGTTCCCCGGCGCGCACGATATCTCGGGTGACGACGTGCTGACGGTGGAGTGCGATGTCTTGATTCCGGCCGCCCTCGAGAACGTGATCCGCCGCGACAACGCGGCGCACGTTCGCGCTCGGATCATCGCGGAGGCTGCCAACGGGCCCACGACGCCCGCCGCGGACCAAGTGCTCTTCGAGCGCGGGATTCCGGTGCTACCGGACATCCTGGCGAACGCCGGTGGCGTGACGGTCAGCTACTTCGAGTGGGTCCAGAACATCGAGACCGAGCAGTGGGAAGAGAGCGAGGTCAACCGAAAGCTCCTCAAGAAGATGAATCGGGCCACGGATGCCGTGATCGACACGCAGCGCGCGGTCAATGCCGACCTCGTCAAGCTGCAGGCGGCGCGTGACGCCGCAGCGGCCGGCGACGTGCCGCTGAGCTCGGTGGACCTCCGAACCGCCGCCTACATCCTGGCCATACGCCGGGTCGCGCAGCCGACGATCGCCCGCGGCATCTGGCCGTAGCGGACGAGCGGGAGTCCCACGCAAGGGGGGCGGGTCCTGGCGGCCCGCCCCCGCGTGTTTCCCTGCCCAGGCGTCCGCCCCTACACGAGCAGCTTCCGGTCCCGGGCTGCGCACTCGAGTTCCTCCTGGAACCGGGGGTCGGCGATGGCAATCAGCGCTTCCGCGCGCTCGCGCAGGTTCTTTCCAAACAGGTTGGCAACCCCGTGTTCCGTCACCACGTAGTGCACGTCCGCGCGGCTCGTCACCACCCCCGCCCCCTCTTTGAGGTACGGCACGATCCGCGACATGAGCCCTGCCTTGGCGGTGCTCGGGAGCGCGATGATGGGGCGGCCCCCCCGCGAGCGGGCCGCGCCGCGGATGAAGTCCACCTGCCCGCCGAACCCCGAGTAGATGTAGGCCCCGATGGAATCGGAGCACACCTGGCCGGTGAGATCGACCTCGATGGCGGAGTTTACGGCCACGATGTTCTCGTTGCGCGACACGATCTCCGGATCGTTGACGTAGTTGACCGGGTGCGCTTCGATCAGCGGATTGTTGTCGAGGAAGTCGTAGAGCTCCTCGCTGCCCAGCGCGAACGTGATGACCACCTTGCCGGGATGCAGGCTCTTGCGGGTGCCCGTGACGACGCCGCGCTCGACGGCCCGCATCGCCCCGTCCGACATCATCTCGGTGTGGATCCCGAGCTCCAGGCTTCCTTCCATCCCCTCGTACACCGAGTCGGGGATCCCCCCGATGCCCATCTGCACCGTGCTGCCGGGTCGAATCAAACCGATGACGTGCCGGGCGATGGCCTTCTCCTCTTCGGTCGCCGGCGCGGGCTTTAAGGTCGGCAGCGGTTCCGTGTGTTCCACGATGGCCGCCACGCGATTCACATGCAGAAAACAGTCACCCAGCACCCGGGGCATCTTCTCGTTGACCTGGACGATCACCGTCCCCGCCGCCTGGCACGCCGCCACGGAGGCCAGGGTCTCGACCCCGAGGCTCATGAAACCATGTTCGTCCGGGGGGGAGACCTGCAGCATCGTCACGTCGAGCGGGACGATCCGTTCCTGAAACAGCCGCGGGATCATGTGCAGGAAGATCGGAACGTAGTCCGCCCGGCCGTCGTTCACGGCCCGCCGGTCGGCGGGGCCGACGAACAGGGAGTTGTGCCGGAAGTGCTTCTCCATCCCGGGGGCCGACAGCGGGTCTTCCCCAACGAGCAGCACATGGTTGAGCTGCACGTTGCGGAGCTCGTCCCGCCGCTCGGCGAGCGCGCGCACGAGCGCCTGGGGAATGGCGGCGTTGCCTCCGTAGTACACGCGGTCGCCGCTCCGCACCCGGCCGACGGCCTCTCGCGCGGGGACCAGCTTCGCCTGGTAGTCGTTGATCCAGTTCATGCGCCGGCCCCGACCGTCGTCAGATCCCGCAGCGCGCTCGGCGTCGCCCCGATCGCGCGGGCCAACTCGGGATTCACCACTGCGCCGCCGAACAGATAGACGCCGGCCGAGAGTCCGGGATCTTCGCGTAACGCCCGTCCGATCCCCTTCCCGGCCAGGGCCGTCACCGGCCCCAGCACGGCGTCCGACAGGGCGCGCGACGCCGTGCGCGCAACGTTGGCCGTCATGTTCGGGACGCAGTAGTGCACGACATCATGCGTGACGAAGATCGGATCGTGCAGAGTCGTGGGGCGGCTGGTTTCCACGCACCCGCCCTGATCGATGGACGCATCCACGATCACGCTCCCGGCGCGCATCTGCCGGACCATGGCCTCGGTCACCAGGAACGGCGCGCGGGCACCCGGAATCAGCACGGCGCCGATCACCACGTCCGCGATGGCCGTGTAGCGGCTCAGGCGGTCCGGCGTGACCAGCTGCGTCACCACCTGCCGCCCGAGGTCGCGGTTGATGCCGCGGAGCTTGGCGAGATCCTCGTCGAGCACGATGACGTGGGCACCGATCGCCAGCGCGCGCGTCGCGGCACTCCGGCCGACCGTGCCGGCCCCGAGGATGAGGACCGTGGGCGGCGCGATGCCCGGCACCATTCCCAACAGGATGCCGCGTCCGCCCTCCTCGTTCTGCAGATAGTGGGCGGCGACGAAGACGGCCATTTCGCCGGCCATCTCGCTCATCGTGCGGAGAATCGGGCGGCTGCCGGTGGCGTCCTTCACGAGCTCGTACCCGATCGCCGTGATCTTCAGGTCGCGCAGCCGCTCGACGGTCCCGCGAGGGGCCACGGCGAGATGATGGAAGCCCAGCAACGTGGCTTCCGGCGGCAGGAGATCGACGTCGGCCGCAGCAATCACCGCGACGCTGCACACGAGCTCGGCGCGCTTGTAAGCCTCCTCGCGGCTGTAGACGATCGTCGCACCCGCCGCCTCGTATTCCTGATCCGCAAACCGGGCCGCGCTGCCGGCGCTCTGTTCGACGACCACCCCGTGGCCCCGGCGCACCAATTGCTCCACGGCCCACGGGGTGAGTCCCACCCGGCGCTCGTGTCGGCCGGTCTCCCTTGGAACCCCGATCTGCATACCCCGATCTCCTCTCGTGCTTTCACGCCGGCGCTGGGGTGGAGGCCTCGCGGAACGCGCGCGCGCCCCACGCGAACGCCTCCTCGTTGAGCGGCAGCAGGGCGCACTGGCTTTGCAGGGTCTCCCGCAGTGAGGCCAGGAAGCTCTCGGCGGGAAACAGCCGCGTGGCAGCCTGAAGCGCGCCGAGGGCCACGATGTTCTTCACGCGTGCCGCTCCCAGGTCGAGCGCGATCTGGGTGAAGGGAATGCCGGTCGCCTCGACTCCCCGCTCGAACGCCGGCGGCGTGGCAATCACCGCGCTGTCGTACAGGACGATCCCGCCCGGCCGGACGTGGGGACCGAACTTGTCGAGGCTCTGCCCGTTGAAGGCGACGAGCACGTGCGGCGCCGGCGCCGCCGGGGATAGCACCTCCGCGGCCGCGACATGGACATCGGCGTACGACGTGCCGCCGCGGGACTCGGGCCCGTAGCTCGGGATGTACGTCGCATCCCACCCCTCGTGGATGGCCGCCCGCGTGGTCAGCATCGCGATCGTTTGCGCCCCGTCCCCGCCGGCGCCGGCGAACTTGATGGCCACGTCGTGCGGGTCGAGATGGGTCGGGAAGTCGGTGCCGAAGCGCTCAGCCGGGTCCGCGTTGGCCCCGATGGCCGCCGCCACGGCGACCGGGTCGTACACCGGCGGGCCCAGGGTGAACCACGGCTCGACCTCGGCACTGGTGTCCTTCTTCACCCCCAGCGGGAAGTAGGGCAGCATCCGCTCCTTCACCCACCGTTCGGCCTCCACCGGCGTCATGTGCAGATGCGTGGGACACTCGGAGAGCACCTCCACGAACGCGAGGCCGCGGTTCTCAACCTGCAACCGGACGGCCTTCTTGATCGCTTGCTGCGCACGATGGCGCTGCTTGTTGTCGAACAGCGCCACCCGCTCCACGTACACGGGTGCATCCATTTGCGCGACGATCTCCGCCATCCGCAGGGGCGTCCCCGTGAACCGGCTTCGCCCATCGGGTGTCGTGGTGGTCTTCTGCTCGGGCAGGGTGGTCGGTGCCATTTGCCCGCCGGTCATGCCGTAAATCGCGTTGTTGATGAAGATGAACGTGAGGGGCAGGCCCAATTGGGTCGCCTGCATGACCTCCGCGAGCCCGATCGAGGCCAGGTCGCCGTCGCCCTGGTAGCTGATCAGGATCGCTTCCGGATTCGCCACCTTGTGCCCGAGGGCCACGGCGGGCGCCCGGCCGTGCGCCGCCTGCGTGTTGCCCACATCCAGGTAGTAGTACAGGAACACCGCGCAGCCCACCGGCGAAACCGCGATGGTCCGATCCTGGATTCCGAGTTCCTCGATGGCGTCGGCGAGGAACTTGTGGGCGATGCCGTGCCCGCAGCCGGCGCAGTAGTGCGTCGCGAGTCCCTTGAGACCCTCGCCGTGGTCGTGGCGCTCGAAGCGCGCGTAGAACACGCTATCCATGGTTCGCCTCCTCCAGCGCGATCAGCCGATCCACGATCTCCTGCTGCGAAGGCAGTACGCCACCGTGCCGGCGAACGTGCTCGAGGGGTGGCGAGGCCACCCCCGCGTGGCTCAAGGCAAGTCGCAGCTCGTCTTCGAGCTGGCCGGCGCCGGCCTCGACGACCACGACTCCGCGCACCCGAGGGAGGAGCGGCCGCAGCGCGTCAATCGGGAAGGGCCAGAGCGAGATCGGCCGGAACAGACCCACCTTGAGGCCGCGCTGGCGCAGCGCGGCGACCGCGCCCCGGGCCATGCGCGCGGGCGTGTTGCACGCGACAAGCAGCCAGTCGGCGTCATCGCACGCCACGCATTCGGCGCGCTGTTGCTCCCGCGCCATCTGGGCGTACTTGGCGTTCAGGTGCTCGTTGTGTCGCTCCAGATCCTGCTCGACCAGCCAAATCGAGGTGATCAGGTTCCGTCGATGCGCCCGATCGCCGCACACCGCCCAGGACGGCATGCCCGGCGCGATCAGATGCGACGGCAACGTCACACGGCCGGTCATCTGCCCGAGGTAGCCGTCGCCCACGATGATCACCGGGTTCCGATACCGGAACGCCAGGTCGAACGCTTCCATGGTGAGGTCGAGCATCTCCTGCGGATTGGCCGGGGCGAGCACCAGCGCGTGCGTGTTGCCGTGGCCCAGCCCGCGGCAGACCAGCTTGATGTCCCCCTGCTCCGGCGCAATGTTGCCGAGCCCCGGGCCGCCCCGCATGACGTTCACGAAGACCCCCGGCACCTCCGCCCCGATCATGTAGGAGATCCCTTCGAGCATCAGGGAGAAGCCGGGCGATGAGGTGAACGTCATGCAGCGCGTCCCTGCCCCGCCGCAGCCGTACATCATGTTGACCGTCGCCACCTCACTCACGGCCTGGAGAAACACGCCGTTCAGGCGCGGGAGGACGTTGGCCATCAGCTCCGCGCCCTCGGTGGAGGGGGTAATCGGGTAGCCGAAGAAGTGGCGGCAGCCCGCGAGCAGCGCTCCCACGGCAGCCGCGTAGTTCCCCTTGAGGATCATGGGTTCCCGCTTCGGCAGCGGCACCCGTCGGTCCGGCATCGGCGCCACGCTTGGCGCTTCCCGCTCGCGGGCGCCGAAGGCCGAGTACGGATCCGACACGACCATGTCGATGGCTTCGAGCTCCCCCGTACGGGCCATGAGTCCGTAGGGCTCCGGGCAGGCATCGAAGCACAACGCGCACCCGTTGCACAGCTCTTCGTGCACCACCACCGGTCTCAGGCCGGTCGCCGGATCGATGGCCGTCCCGAACTCGATGCAGTGCTTGGGGCAGGCCTCGATGCACCGCCCGCACGCCTTGCAGAGCTGGGGAAGCAGAAACGGTTTCGGTCGGGCTCTCTTCTGCGTCGTAACCATCACGTGGTGTCCTCACTGGTGCGTGCGGGTCGGGGGGCGCAGTACGCTGCCACGGCGCGCACCGCGCGATCAGCCGTGCGGAACGTCGGGATGCGGGCCGCCTCCAGGAGACGCGCGAAAGCATCGTAGCCGCTGCCGGCGTCAACCACTGCGACCCACGGCTTCGGGACCGCGTGGCGCAGGCGGCCGAGGCGCGCCGCGAGCGCGTCGGCATCGTGGAGGTCTTCCGGGTGTCCGGCACCGGATGGCAGGGTCGCGAGCGCCGGCGTGAGGGGGACGCAGCCGACGACGCCGATGTCCACGCCGTCGTCCTCCAGGACGGCGCGCACGCACGTCTCGTAGCCGGCGGCATCCATCGTCGGGGTGAGATCCAGCGGGAGCTGGACGCCAACGACGCCCTCGAGCCCACCGGCCGCCAGCGTGTCGTCGATGCGGCGCGTCGTCTCGGGAGTGAGGCGGGCCGACTCGAGGCCGCCCATGGCATCCGCGATGGCGACGCACTCGAACCCCGCGTTGGAGACAGCGCCGAGTCGCCGGCCGCGTGCGGGGCGATCGTCTAGGAGCGTAAACACGCGCAGCCAGTCGTCGAACTCGTCGAGCGTATCGGCCACCAGCACGCCGGCGCCGTGCGCCAACTCTCGGGTCACCGCATACTCGCCAGCGATCGCGGCCGTGTGGGAGGCACCAGCGCGG
Organism: Gemmatimonadales bacterium; assembly: GCA_041580775.1. GTDB lineage: Bacteria > Gemmatimonadota > Gemmatimonadetes > Gemmatimonadales > GWC2-71-9 > JAOTWJ01. The sequence goes on along the minus strand of JBFGDF010000012.1, from coordinate 25,505 downwards.
ACGCCGGCGGTTGTGCGCGCACCCCGATACAGGAGGACCGTCCTGCCGCTTGCCACGATCTCCCGCGCTGCCGCCAGCCACCGCCGACCGTCGCCCGGACGGAATCCCTCGACGTAACAGGCGAACACGCGGATCTCGGGATCGTCCTTGAGGTAGGTGAGGTAGTCACCGACGGTGAGGTCGAGCTGATTGCCGACGGAGATGAGATACCGCGGGCCGAGTCCGGCCAGCTTGCTCCAGCGCGCGACGGCGAAGGCCCCGCTCTGCGCGATAAACGCCAGTGGCGCCCCCTGGGCGGCAGGCGGCGGCAGCTTGTACTCGGGGATAAAGGTCGTGTCGTAGCCGCCGGGCGCCGACCGGACGCCGAGGCAATTGCCACCGTTCACTAGGGGACCGCCCCAACTCGTCGCCCGCGCTCCGGCCAGCGTCCGCGCGACCTCGTCGGCGAGACCCTCGGATCCCGCCGTCTCGCCGAGGCCGCCGGGGATCACGATGAGGCTCTCGGCCACCCGATGCGTCACCGCCTCCCGCAGCAGTCTCGGAACCTGGTGCGCATTCACCGCCAGCACGCAGAGATCAACGAGGTGCGGTAACGACTCAAGCGTGGGCCAGCAGCGCACGCCGTCGATTGCCGGTACCCCCCGCTTCACCACGAAGACGCGGTCGCGCGCGAATCCGCTCCGCAGCAGATTGCGCAGAATGACGCGCCCGGGATTGTCCCCCTCGGACACGCCGACGAGCGCGATCCGCCCCGGTTGCAGCAGGTGCCGCAGCTTGTGGAGCGGGCGCGCCGCGGCAGTCGGGCCGGGTGCGCGCCGGAGTGTCACCAGGGCGTCCAGTGCGACCGGGCCGGTGGGCGTGAGCGCGAGCGGATTGATCTCCAGTTCCCCGATCGCCGCTCCGTCGGGCGTCTCGGCGAAGTCCAGCAGCAGCTGGACCAGGCCGAGCAGCACGTCTTGCGCGACGAGCGGGTCGCGATCCCGGCCACATCCGACGGCGAGCCGCAGCACGGGCTTCGTCCCGACGGTCCGCTCCCACGCAACGGGGTCCTCGCCACGGACGAACATCGCCAGTCCATCGCCGGCGCGCAGGTGGCGGCCGAACAACTCGGCGTGAACGCCACCCGCCCCAACGGAGACCACGGGCCCAAAGTCCTCCGTGTACCGCAGGGCCACGAGCAGCTCGGCCCCGACCCGTTCGGGATGCGGGACGAATTCCTGCAGCGTAAATCCCGCTACTGGGTACTCGGCTAGACGCTCGCTCATGTCCCGTACGGCCCGCACCACGGCGGTCGGCGTTGCGGGAACCACCGCCACGCCGCCTACATCGGTCTTGTGCAGGATCGCGGGCGAGGCGACCTTGACGACCACGCGATCGCCCCCGAGCATGGTGAGGTCGGCGCGGGCAGCCTCCGCCGCGGCGCGCACGAAGAGCTGCCGCGGCACGCGGAGGCCCAGCGCCGAGACGAGGGCAAACGCTTCGGGTTCGAGCAGGGAGTCCCGGCCTTCGGCGACCGCCTGAGCGATTACGCCCGTGGCGTGCATCCCTGTTTCAACACCCACCGTCACCCCGCTGGCGCTGTTGACAACATCGATCCGCGGGCGCGAGCCGTCCCGTTCACACCCTGCAGGAAAACTGTCCTATGGGCGGTAAGCCACCGTTAAAGGCATCATTAAAGGCCTCTTAAGTCATGGCTTCCGAGACAGATACCGGGTCTGCAGCCACCCCGGCGCTGCGCGCCGCGGGCGTCGCGAAGCGCTTTGGCGGGGTGACGGCGCTGCGGGACGTGACACTCGCCGTGGCGCGGGACGAGTGTGTCGCGCTCGTTGGCGAGAGTGGGTCCGGGAAGACCACGCTGTTGCGGTGCTTCAACCGGCTCGTCGAGCCCGATGCCGGGACGGTATTCGTGAACGAGACCAATGCCGGCGCGCTCGACCCGGTGGCTCTCCGGCGCCACACCGGATACGTCCAACAGGAAGGGGGGCTGCTCCCGCACTGGACCGTGTTGCGGAACGCCGGGCTCGTGCTGCGGCTGCTCGGGCGACCCGACGAACAGGAACGGGCGCGCGACGCCCTGGACCTCGTCGGGCTTCCCCCCGGCGAGTTCGGGACCCGGTACCCCGGGCAGCTGTCCGGCGGGCAGCGGCAACGCGTCGCGATCGCGCGGGCGCTCGCCGCCCATCCCTCGGTCCTGCTGATGGATGAACCCTTCGGCGCGCTCGATGCCATCACTCGGGCCGAGCTGCAGCGCGCGTTTGCGGCATTGCGCGCCCGCCTCGGCGTCACCCTGGTGCTGGTGACCCATGACCTCTCCGAGGCGTTCCTGCTCGCGGACCGCATTGCGGTGCTGCGGGCCGGTCGATTCGAACAGATCGGCACGCGCCATGAGCTGACATCCGCCCCCGCCACGCCGTATGTCAGGCGGCTGCTCGACACGATGCGAGTCGCGCCATGACCGCGCGGTCCCGCTGGGCGGTGACGGTCCTGACGGCACTCGCGCTGCACTCCGGGGCGGCGTCGCCGGCCGTCAGTCAGGAACGGCCCATCGTCGTCGCCTCAAAGCCCTTCGCCGAATCCTTCCTGCTGGGCGAGATGTTCGCCCAACTCCTGGAGTCCCACGGGTTCACCGTCGACCGCCGCCTCGGACTCGGCGCCACCGAGCTTGCGTTTGGCGCCCTCCGGACCGGCGCCATCGACGTGTATCCCGAATACACTGGCACCGGCCTCCTCGCGATCCTCAGCGAGCCCGTCGCCAGCGACCCACGCGCGGTGTACCGCCGCGTGTCCATCGAGTTCGAACGACGGTGGGGAGTGCACTGGCTGGCACCGCTGGGCTTCGAGAACACGTATGCCATCGCCGTGCGGCGGGAGACCGCCGAGCAATTGGGATTGCGCACGATCGCGGACCTGGCCCGTGCGGCGCCGACCCTGGCCGCCGGGCTGACGCCGGACTTCATTGGCCGACGGGACGGGTTGCCGGCGCTGCAACGCGTCTATGGGTTCCGTCCCCGCGACGTTCGGCCGCTGCTGCAGGCCGTGAAGTACCAGGCGCTCGCCGAGCGCGGCGTCGACGTGATCGACGGCTACTCGACCGATGGGCTGATCGCCCGCTACGACCTCGTCGTGCTGGAGGACGACCGGGCCGCGTTTCCCCCCTACGAAGCCGCCCCCCTGGTGAGCGCGCGCCTGTGGCAGGAGTCACCGCGTGCCGTCGCCACCCTCGGCCTGCTCGCGGGGCGGCTGGACGCGCGGGTGATGCGGGATCTCAATCGTCAGGTCGAGGTGGACGGCACGGACGTCTCGGTGGTCGCCCGACGGGCGCTGGGCGAGCTTGGACTCGGTGGCGCGGCGCCCGACACGGCAGCGGTGCCAACCGGTGACGGGCAGCCGTCGTTCGCCAGGTACTTCTGGGCGCGTCGAGGGGAGACGGTGCGGTTGCTCGGCCGGCACCTCCTGCTCGTCGCCCTCTCGCTCGGCGGCGCCGCACTCGTCGCCATTCCGTTGGGGTTGCTGCTCGAGCGATGGCGCGCCGGCGCCGAGAACGCCATCCGCGCGGTCGGGTTGTTACAGACCATTCCGGGGATCGCGCTGCTCGCGTTCATGCTCCCCTTGCTCGGCATCGGGATCGTGCCGGCGCTGGTCGCGTTGTTCCTCTACTCGCTCTATCCGATCGTGCGGAACACGTATACGGGGGTGCGGGATGCCGCCCCGGATGCCGTGCGAGCCGCCGAGGCCCTGGGGATGACCGCCGCACAGCTGCTGCGGCACGTGCGCCTGCCGCTGGCGGCGCCCGTCATCATGGCCGGGGTGCGGACGGCAGGCGTGATCAATGTCGGCACGGCGACACTGGCGGCGTTCATTGGCGCCGGCGGCCTGGGCGACCCGATCGTTGCGGGACTCGCGCTGTCCGACTCGCGACTCGTCCTCGCGGGGGCCATCCCCGCTGCGTTGCTCGCGGTGGCTGTGGATCTCACGCTCGGCCTCGTGGAACGCCGCATCCGGCCGGTCGGCGTGTAGTCCTTCGACTCTACGGCGACGGTGCCGTTCGGCCGGCCCTCAGCGGCGCGTGGGGAGGTTCAGCCGCGCAAGCAGCGCGGCAAACCGCGGATCTGGGTGGAGCGGCGCCCAGATAGGCGACCACAGGGTCTCCGCATTGAGCTTGAAGTCGTGCTGGTCGACGGCGCGGCCGAGCCAGACGAAGGCGGAATCGAGCTGGCCGAGGCCCAGGTAGATGCGTGCCACTTCGATGGCGGCCCCCGTCTGATCGGGAAGTGAGCGCAGCATCTCGAGGAACTCGCGCGCCTCGCGGCCCCGACCGGTGCGGGCGTAGGCGTAGGCCAGGAGGCCGAGCGCGTGGGGCGGTGCGCCCGCGGCGCGGGCGGCTTCGAGCTCCACGATGGCTGCCGGGTTGCGACCGAGATAGAGCAGCGCCGCGCCGAAGAGCCAACGCGCGACGTAGGTGTCGGGCGCGAGTTCCACCGCCCGGCGGCCCGCCCGCAGCGCCTCCTCGGGGCGGCCCGCCACAGCCAGTGCCCCCGCGTACGACGCCGCCATGACGGCCGACACCGGATCCAGCTCGGTGGCCCTCCGCAACTCTGCCACCGCGGAATCCACGTGGCCCAGAATCAGCAGTTCCTCGCCGTACCACTGGTGGGCCGAGGCGTATTCGGGATCGAGTCGGATCGCGGTGCGGAACGCCTGCTCGGCTTCCGCCCAGCGCCACGCGTTGATCAGCAGACCGCCGCGCGAGGCAAAGGCGGCGGCCAGCGCCGAGTCGAGCGCGATCGCTCGATCGGCCGCCTCCAGCCCAAGCGCCAACACCGAGTCGGGGGACACCGGCGCATAGTAGGGCAGCACGCCGTACGCTTCCGCCAGGCCGGCATGGGCGGCCGCAAACGCCGAGTCCCGCGCGATGGCTCGCTGGAAATAGTCGATGGACTTCCGCAGGGCGTCCTCGCCGCGCTGACCGAAGAGGTATCGGCCGCGCAGGTACTCGTCGTACGCGCCGAGGTCACGCGTGCCCTTGCGCAGCTCGACGGCGAGCCGGCGATCGCCGAACCGCTCCCGCAAGGCCGCCGCGATGGCCTGGGCAATGCTGTCCTGTACGGCAAAGACGTCGTGCAAATCACTCTGATACGTCTGGGACCACATCGTGAAGCCGTCGTCCGCGCTCACGAGCTGGGCCGTCAGCCGCAGCTGGTTTCCGCCCCGCCGGACCGTTCCCTCCAGGAGCGTGGACACCCGCAGGTCCCGACCGATCTGCTCCGGCGAGGCGCTTTCCCGCCGGTAGGCGAATACGGCCGTGCGGGACGCCACGCGCAGGCCCGGCACGGTCTGGAGCACACTGATCAGCTCGTCGGTCATGCCGTCCGCGAAGTACCTGTCGGCGGTGTCGCCGCTCACGTTCACGAGTGGGAGCACGGCGATCGACTTCTCCAGCGCGGCGGAATTGGCGGCGCGCGGCCGCACGAGCAAGAAGGCCACCAGCGCGAGGATCGCGGTCAGTCCGACACCCGCGATCGCTCCGACGCGGCGGCGGCGCGTGGCGGCAACACTCCACGTGCCCGAGCGGATCTCCGGATCGTCGAGCGCCGCGACGATCGCCCCGGCGCTCGGCGGGCGTTGCGCCGGATCCTTGGCCAGGCACGCCATGACGAGCTTGCGGAGTCCGACGGGCGTATCGGGCCGACTGAGTGGCGGAGGTGTTTCGGTGAGATGCGCCGCGATCAGGGCCGAAAAGGGCCTCCCGTGAAACGGCGGCCGGCCGACGAGCATCTCGTAGGCGGTGACGCCCAGGGCGTAGATGTCGGCGCGCGCGTCGACATCCTCATCGCCGGCCGCCTGCTCCGGCGCCATGTAGGCCGGGGTCCCGAGGGACATGCCGGCTTGGGTCAGAGTTTCCGCGTCCACGCCGTCTTGCGTCTCGCGTGCCGAGCGGAGGGCCTTCGCCACACCGAAGTCGGTGAGCGCCGCGGCGCCGTGAGACAGGAGGATGTTGTCCGGCTTGACGTCGCGGTGAACGATGCCGCGGTCGTGCGCGTAGGCGAGCGCCCGGGCGACGTCCTGCAACACGCTGATCGCCTGGGAAATGGGTAGGGGGCCTTTCGCCAGCTGCTGGCGCAGCGACTCGCCCTCGACCCACGGCATGATGAAATACGGCAGCCCGTCCAGCGCCCCAGCGCTCAGCACGCCGACGATGTGGGGATGTTGGAGCCCGGCCACCAACATGATCTCCCGGTTGAAGCGCTCGACCGAGACGTCGCCGCGCAGGTGCTCGGCCAGCACCTTGATCACGACCCGCCGCTCGAGGGTCGTGTCGCGGGCCACGAACACGCGCGACATGCCCCCGCCCCCGAGCTCCTCCTCGACGGCGTACGCGCTCCCTAGGGTTCGATCCAGTTGTTCGCGCAGTCGGTCCACCGGGTTCCCCTTGCCGCCCGTCAATCTACCCGGCCCGCCGTGGCCGGTTCTGGATGGCGGTCCGAGAGGAGCCTCGCGGCTCAGTGGAAGTCCCGACCCACGACGCCACCCAGCGTCTCCGGATCCCGCGCACTGCGCAGCTCGACCAGCTGGCGCAGCGTCAGCGCAATCTCGAACATGAGCAGGATCACCGCCCACTCCAGGACTTGTCGCGGATAGACGCTGAGCAAGGGAATGCTCCAGTCGACCAGGTTGAGCAGTTTCTCGAGCAGGGCGAGGCCGAACAGCAGGAAGGCCGTACCCAGGAACACGGGCGCGGAGTAGAACCGGTCTCGGGGCGTGGTCATGGCGGCTCCCGTGGGTGGTTGGGGGATTGCCGCGGCCGCGGCAGGTGCTCAAGGGCGGGCGGGGTGCGCCCCGCCTGCTGTCTCCTCCTACGCCATACTAATCGGTGCGGTTCGGTCCAGCCATCGGTCATAGGAGCGCGCGTGGCGGCGGCTGGGCCGCGGCGCTCAGTCGATCGGCACGACCAGCTGCTGGATGGTGGGGTTCAGGCGTTGCATCGCCGGGTGTCCTGACGAGAACTCGCGGGCCCCGGACAGCTGGAAGTAGGCGGGATCGGGGTTTCCATCGAACCGATGTTCGAGACTGATCCAGATCGAACCCAGGTGGCGTAGCGTGCCCTCCCCCCAGGACACCACCGTACCACTTTGGTCCCATTCGAACCCCATCAGGCGAAACGGCCGTCCTCCGTTCAAGGTCTCCAGTTGTCGCAGCGTGGTGCCCAGCGTGATGCCTTCCGCTGTATGCCAGCGCGACATGGTGCCGCGGATGTACACGCGCCGTCCGTGCCCCGCGGCCGCGTCGCCCCATGCGACCTCGAATCGCTGCTCCGGATCCTCCGGATACCCGACGATCCCCGCGCTGTAGAAGTCCTCGGTCAGGTGGATCTCGGTACGCTCGACGTGCGCGGCGCCGAGCACCGCGATCAGTTCCTCCTCGGTCGTCGTGGCGTTGACGGGACCTGCGCGCTCACCGGGCACGATGAGCCAGTCGTGTGCTTGGGGGGACGTGGATCCTGCGGCAAGCAGTCCCGCGAGCGCGAGCGGCGTGAGGCCGAGGACCACGACCGCGAGTGGTGTAGGGCCGTCGCCGCGCCCGGACATCTTCTACGTCCTTGGATGGGGTTCCGTCAATACCCGGGGCGGGAGTCGAACCCGCACGGGAGTTGCCTCCCAAGGGATTTTAAGTCCCTTGCGTCTGCCATTTCGCCACCCGGGCCGGCGGCCCGGGGCGGGCCGGGTCGCTGGGTACTACGAAGCTACCGGTCGCGTAAGGCGCCCCAACGTCGAGGCGCCGCCAGAACGGGAAGCGCGCTCGGCGTGGCTGCGCTGGCAGTGAGCGACGCACTGCCCAGATTGCTGACCCGCAAGCTGCCGTTGTTCGGCGCGATGTCGGTGGGCTCCGGCCCCGTCCCGACGACGGTCGCCAAGTCCATGTTGCCGTCGTCCTGCTTCAGGATCGCGAGGGGGATGGTCACGGTGAGTCGGGATCCCTGATACTGTGTCGGCGCGTAGCCCACGACGCGACCCAGCGCGTTGTCGTTCACGGCCGCCTGGCCCAGCGAGTCCAGGGAGAACAGGTCCACGAGGTAATCGGCACCCATTCCGGTGAACCCGGGGTTCGGACGGAAGAAATCCGTTTGGGCGGTGGTGCCCGTCAGCGCGTTCTGGTCGCTGTCGATGTCGATGAAGCCCAGGACCTCGTTCGGCGCCTGGGAACCCGGCGCGGCGATCGGGGCGGCGAAGTCGATGGTAATCACGATGGCACCGCCCGTGACAGCGCCCGCAAAACGCACGATGTCAGGTGGGACGAGCCCGCTGGACGCCGTCGTAGCGAACGTGTCTCCCGCCGGATCCAGCACCGAGTTCTGCGGCACGGACCCGACGTACACCCACGCCGTATCCCTGGGCCCCGTCGGCCCGCCGACTTGGACGCCGACCCCGACGTAGCCGGTGCCCGTCGCTGCCGCCCGCGCCAGCCCGCTGGCGCGCCCCACACTCAGCAGCGTGGAGTCGGCCGGACGGAGCAGGCTGAAGGAGACCGGCGCCTCCACCTGGTTCTCGAACGAGTCGCTCGCGCTCACCACGAACGTGAAGGTCCCGCCGTTAGCCACGACCGTATCGAACGGGCTGACGAAGAAGAACGCCACGGCGGGCCCGGCGTACGAGACGGGAACCTGGACGGGCGCGGGCGTGCCGGTGCCACTCCTCACGATGACCGAGGCCGACCCGCTGTAGAGGACGACGTTGTCGCTCGTCCGCACGGCTTCCAGCAGGACGTCGAACGTCTCGGGATTGGACTCGAGTGAGACCTGGAGCGTGACGGTCGCCTCCCCGGTCACCGGATCGATGGGACCCTGCGCCTGGGCGACGACCGTTTCCGTGGCGGGACGGAACACCGTCACGCGGAGCAGGTCAGGGTTTCCGGCGACCGCGACGTCGAAGACCGGGATGACGACCAGCTGAACGCCGCGCGAGGGCTCCACCGGCCCGGCACAGGATGCCAGGCTCAGGAAACCCGCGGTTAGCAGCACGAGGGGTGTGGCGCGCACCATCCGACCATCCTCCATACCAGGTGGCAGCAGTTACTTCACGAACAATGCCACGCCGGAGACCACCTCACAACCGGTGCCGGCGGCTGCCGCGGACCCGCTCACCGCACGTCGAACATGTAGTTGTGCAGGTGCTGGATGGTGTCCTGCTGCTCGCGCACCTGCTGGGCCAGGATGTCACCGCTCGTGATAATGCCGCACAACTGCCCCTCCCGCATCACCGGCAGGTGTCGCACCCGCTTATCGGTGATCAGCGCTCGGCATTCGTCCAGTGCGGCTTCCGGTCGGCAGGTGATGATCGGGCTCGTCATGACGTCCCGCAGCGCCGTGCGCGCGGGGTCGCGCCGCTCCGCCACGACGCGACGCAGGATGTCCCGCTCCGTGAAGATCCCCACCACGGCGCCCTCCCGCAGGACGACGACGCCCCCGATCCCGCGGTCGTTCATGCGCTGCGCCGCCTCGAGCACGGTGGCCGCCGCGTCGAGCGTGACGACGTCCAGTCCCTTGGTGTCGAGGATGTCCTGAACGGTGGCCATGGCTCCTCCCGGCTGGGCTTGGTCAATAGTGCCGCCGAACGGCCAGCACCGCCAGTCGCGTCGGGCTATTGCCCCGTTGCCGCCGCGGGCGTGGGCTCCAATCCCGTTCCCCGGCCCGGGAGAACCGGGCCCGGTGCCGCGCCTGGCACACCGCGCCCGATATCTCTGCGGTCGAAGCCGGCCAACTCGCGTCCCCCGGGTCCGGGCGGGGGACGATCTCAGAACGCGACGGTCGCGCCCCCCAACACACGCCGCCCGATCACCGAACCGCCATAGAGGTGGAACCGCTGCTGATCGAGCAGGTTGGTCCCGGTGACGTGCAGCCGCAGGTTGTTGTTCAGCGCGTACCCGGCACTCGCGTTGACGGTCTGGCTCGACGGCACGAACCCCGAGAAGACGCCTGCCGCCCAGGAATAGCCATTGACGAATCGCGCGCTCACGCTCGCGTCGATCCCCTGCCGGCCCCGATAGCTGATGGCCCCGGTCATCCGGTGCTTCGGCGTGTTGGGCAGGAGTTGATCCCCCGCCAGGGTCTGGCTCGCATCGACGTCGAAATCGAACAACGCGTAGCTGCCCTCGACCAGGAATTCGTTCGTGAGGGCGACGGACACGCCCAATTCGATGCCGCGCTCGGTAACCTTGCCGGCGTTGGCGTATGACACGACGATCGCGCGGGTACCGTCGGGCAGGGTCGCGAGGAGCGGCCCGGCCTGCGCGTTCAGCTGATCGTAGCCCCCCGCCAGCGTCGGGATCGGCGCGCGAAGCGGATGGTTGGCCGGAAGCCCAATGCCCGCGAGCCGCTGATCCAGCGAATCGAGAACCTCCCGCACGTCCCGATCGTCCGTCAGGAGGTACCGCGGGTACGCCGGGTTCACCCCCGGGAGCAGGTCGGTCACGAAGTTGGTGAGCCGACTCCAATAGGCGTCCACCGTGACGAACACGCGCTGCGAGATGGTGCCTTTGTACCCCAACTCGAGCCCAGTCACCTTCTCGACATCGAGGTCCGCGTTGCCCAGAGCGAGCGCCAGCGTCTGCGCCGAGAAGTCCCACGGCAGGGAGTCCAGGTTCAGGCCCGCAGTGACGGACGGTGGCAGTCCGGCTCCCCGGACCGCCGTGAAGTACTGCTCGAGTCCCCCTTCCAGCTGACCCGGGCTGGCCGTGGGGGGGCCGGCGGGGGCCTGCAGGTAGAACTCGGAGTAGTTGGGGGTCTGGAACGCGCGATTCACGGTGAACCGGAAGGCGTGATCCGGCGTGGGGCTCACGACGATGGCGCCCTTGGGCGAGAACTGGGTCTTGTAGAGGTCGCCCTTGTCCACGCGCGCCGCCCCCACGAGGCGCACTTCGGGAATGAGCTTGTACTCCACCTGCGTATAGCCCGCAAACGCGTTGTCACTGCGATCGTCGTTGAGCGCGTTCATGAGCGTCGTTTCGGTGTTCACCCGGTAGTTGCGCGCCGAGGCGCCCAGCACCACGCGGGCCCGGTCCTGGAGGAACGCCCGGTTGTACTGTCCCTCCACGTGGAGAATGGTGGACTTCTCCTCGAGCGGGAGTCCCGCCGCGAGCGAGTACTGCGGCTCCAGCGAGTTCCGCCCCGAGTACCAGGCCATGAGGTTGTAGTTGGGCGCCGCCCACGTGAGGCGGACCCAGGGCCGGATCGCCTCGGTGACCTGGACCCGCCCGATCCCGGTGACGAACACTTCGTTCTCGACCCGGGCCGCGCCGCCGTCCAAGGTCACGATCGATCCACCCGGCGCGTAGAAATCGAATCGTGCCGACCCGTAGATGTTCTGCAACGCGTCCGGGTCGCCCACTGGCGCCCCGGTCGTGGTATCGATGGTCTGCCCGTTCAGCGGGCGAGCTTCGCGGGCCAGCCCGACCGCGGAATCCGTGGCCGAGGCGTACTCTGTCTGCAGGCTCGTCCCGTCGAACCGCGTCCGCGAGCGGGACCAGCTGTCACTGCGAGAGTACCCGATGTTGGCGCGGTAGCCAAACCGGCCGTCGGCCGCGACGCCGGCGTGGTGCAGGTCGCCGCGCAGCGTGCTGAGCTCGCCCCCCGCCAGGGTCAGGCGGGTTCCGGGCACCTCGCGGGCCGTGGGGGTCGTGAAGTTGAGCACGCCGGAGAACGCATTGGCGCCGTACAAGGCCGAGCCGGGGCCGCGCACCATTTCCACGCGTGCGAAGGCCTCAGGTGGCAGGGCCAGCGCCGGCCATTCTTGCGAGCCGAGGAACGCGATCGCCAGGTCGCGGCCATCCTGCAGCACCAGAATCCGGCGGTTGAGCGAGGAGTTGAACCCACGGGCATTGACGTTGAAGTCGTTCATCCCGCTCTGCACGATATCGACGCCGGGGACATTACTGAGGGCGAGCGGCGTCTGGCCCGTGCTGGAGATGTCTCGGACCTGCGCCGGGGGAATGACCGACACGGCGGCCGGCGCCTCCACCACGCGCTCCGCAGACCGCGACGCGGTTTCCACCACGATCTCGCCCAACTGCACGGGCGCCGGTGCGAGTTCCACATCGAGCGTGACGGTCGCCCCGGCGGCTACCGCGACCACCTCGTCGCGGGGCCGAGCCCCGAGCAGCCGGAACGCCACCGTGTGGGTCCCGGCAGGGACGCGGTAGAGCGCATACCGCCCGTCCGTGCCTGTCGCCGCGCGAAAGCCCGTTCCCGGGATGGCGACGTCCACCCCGACAAGCGCCTCGGTTTCTCCCTGTCGGGTCACCTTGCCCTGGATGGTGCCTGTCCCCTGCGCGAGTGCCGGGGGAGCGGTGACGAGGATCGCGAGCAACACCAGCGGGAATGCCGAAACCCCGGGAACATGCCGGACGATCATGAGAACCTCGTGATGAACGGGGAGACGCCGCCGCCCCGGCCCTGCCCCGGGGCGAAGTGACGGACTAAAATGCAGCACCCGGGGGATTCGCGCGAGGGGCAGCCAGAATTGCCCCTTTCGGGCGCTGCCGAGCGGGCCGCGCCGCCCCGCGGGTCAGGACGTGGGGTCCCCAACCTCCCGCCGCACGCGTACGCGGCTCGCCGCCTCGCGATCGAGCGCCAATTCGGAATACCCCATGCGCAATACGAATACAGGGCGACGCTGGACCAGACGCACCGCGGTGCCCGGAAGCACACCGGCACTCGCCAGACGAATGGAGGCCGCACTGCCCGGATCCTCGAGACAGCTCACACGCGCGCGCTCCCGCACGGCGAGCTCCACCAGCGAGACCGAGTCGCAGTCCGCACACGGCCCATCCGCCGGCACGGGGGTGCCACGCGGGCACTCCTTGCCCCACACCCGGGGCACGAGCGCCCCCAGGCCGTTACGAAGCCACGTGACCGGATTCATCCCGCCTCCACCAGCGGCGTAAGGTGCGGAGCCACGCCGGCTCCACTGGGTTCTCATACCCGCAGTGCGGGCATCGGATCGACCGGCACGCGTCTCCCAGCGGACAACTGCGGCACGCGGGCTGCCCGCGGTCTTCCGCAAACGTCCGGCCGCAGTAGCCGCACCGGATGGCACCCTCGACGGCGGCGTTCACGTCACCGCCCGAAGCACCACGTTCACGAGGAAACCTACCCCAAACGCGAACGGGGTGATGAAACCCAGCATCGCGAGAGCCACGCGCCAGCCCCGCTCCTGCACCATCATGAGGAACTGCGCGATGCACGGCACGAACAGGGTGAGCGTGACTCCCGCCACGGCGATCTGGACCGGATCGAGGAGTCCCATCTGGTGCAGATCGAACAACCCGGCCGCGCCGTAATCGCGCCGGAAGAACCCCAGCAGGAACACCTGCGCCGTCTCGATGGGTAGGCCGAGCACCGCCACGACCGGCGCCATGCCGCGGATCACGAGCTGCCACACGCCGGTCAGGTTGCCGATCCACAGCAGAATGCTCGCGAGCAGGAACAGCGGCAGGACTTCGAGGAAATACCACTGTACGCGCGTCACGGTCTTGAGCACGACGTTCCCCAGGCGCGGACGGCGCAACGGCGGCACTTCCATTTGGAACGTCGGACGCTCACCGGGCAGGACGCGGGCCCCCAGATACCCGACCAGCAGAAACGTGCCGGTGACGGCGACGAGCCACGTGACGACCGCCAGGGGCTGGCCGGCGAGGAGCGCCAGGATGACGCCCAGCTGCGCCGAGCACGGGATGGCGAGGGCGAGGAGGAGCGTGGCCAGCACCCGTTCGCGCCGCGTGTCGAGCGTGCGCGTGACCATGGTTGCCATCGTGTCGCACGCGAAGCCCAACACCATCGGGATCACCGCCCGGCCGGACAGCCCGAGCCGCTTGAACACCCGGTCGAGCAGAAGGGCCAGGCGCGGGAAGTAGCCAGAGTCTTCCAGCAGGGAGAAGAACAGGAAGAACGCGCCCACGATCGGGAGCACGATGGCCATGGCGTAGCGGACACCGAGCGTGAGCATGCCGTACTCGCCCACGTACAGGGCCCGCACCGATGGCCACGGGATGCCCTGGAAGAGCCGCTCCAGCTGCGGGTTGATCCAGCGCTCGAACACCGAGGTCTCGAGCCAGTCCACCACGACCCCGCCGCCGAACCGGCCGACAAAGAGATAGAGCCCGACGTACAGCACGAGGATCAGGACCGGCACGCCCACGAGCGGGCGGCTGAGTTGGCGCCCCAGCCGGTCGGTCCAGCGGACCGCCTCGTCCTCGGCGACTTCGACCACCCCCCGGAGCAGCTCCTCCGCCGCTCGCTGACGCTCGACGGCCACGCGGTAGGGGGCCGGCGCCCCGAATCCCAGCGCGAGCCGGCCGGCGAGCGCGCGCGCCGCCGCGCCCCCATCCGGCTCGGCGGCCGCGACCAGCCGATGCATCTCCTCGTCGCCCTGCAGCACGAGGGCCGCGATCCCCATCCGGTCCGTCGGGTAGGTACCGACCAGCACCGCCTCGATCTGTGCGATCGCCTCCCGCACTCCGTTGGCGTAATGGGGGACGGGTGCCAGGGGCGCCGTGACCTGATGGAGGATCGCGCGGCGCAGCTCCTCGATGCCGCGCCCCTCGACCGCGACCACCGAGACCACCGGCACGCCGAGGCGCTCGGCCAGCAGGCCATGGGCAATCCGCATCCCCACGCGCTCGGCTTCATCCATGATGTTCAGCGCGAGCACGAGGGGGCGGCCCAGCTCGAGCAGCTGAAGCGTGAGCGGGAGCTGCAGCGGGAGATTCTTCGCATCGACGACGTGGACGATGACATCCGCACCGCCCTCCACCAGCATGCGGCGCGTTACCCGCTCCTCATCGCTCGACGGCAACAGCGCATGCAGACCGGGGGTATCGGTGACCTCGACCGCCACCCAGTCCAGGTGCGCATGGCCCCGCACCAGCTCCACCGACGTCCCGGGGAAATTCGACACGGTCGTGTAGCGCCCGGTCAGCCGGCGAAACACGCTGCTCTTGCCGACGTTGGGCTGGCCGACGAGCGCGACGCGTACGTAGCGCTGGCCCACCCCAATCGCGGCGTCGCTGGGGACGTCGTTGGGAACGGTTCTCATTCCACACAAATCCTACAACGCCGCTCGTGAAGACTCGATGAGGAAATCCGCAAAGTCATCCCCGGCCCGTGCCGGGTGACGGGCGGCAGCCGCGCATGTATCTTCCCGCCGCGCATGTCGCGTATCTCGTTGCCTCCCAAGCTTGTATCCGTCGGTCAGCGGCTCCGCGGCCGGGCGCTGGCGCTCATCCGGCGCGGCGCGCGCCTGGACGAGAGCACCGTCATGCTCGGCTTTGCCCTGGTCATCGGGATCGCCGTCGGCGTCGCGGTCATCCTGTTCTACCGTCTCATCGATCTCACCCAGGCTCTGGCGCTCACCACCGCGTCCCGCCTCACCGGTTTGGGTCAGCTCTCGATCGCCCTCGTGGTGCTGCTCGGCTTGGCGCTGGCCTACGCCTTGGTGAAGTATGGCGCCCGCGACTCCGACGGCGAGAACATCCCCGATGTCATGCGCGCGGTGGCCAAGCGTGGCGGCCACCTGAACGGGCGCGCCGTCGCGTTCAAGACGGCGGCCGCCGGCGTGCTCATCGGCACCGGGGGCGCCGTGGGGGCGGAGGGCCCCGTCGCCGTGGCGGGCTCGGCCCTGGGCTCCCGGATCGGACGCACGTTCCGCTCAGGCGGCCAACGGATGAGCCTGCTCGTCGCGTGTGGAGCGGCGGCCGGCATCTCGGCGGCCTTCAACGCGCCGATCGCGGGCGTGTTCTTCGCCCTCGAGAAGATCCTCGGCAGCTTCAGCGTGGGAGCGTTCCCGCCGGTGCTCGTCGCCTCCGTCGTCGCGGCGGTGATCTCGCGCGCCGTGTTTGGGAACTCGCCGGTCATCGAGATCCCCACCGAATACGCCATGGGGTCGCCGTGGGAACTGCCGTTCTACGCGGGGCTCGGCATCGCCGTCGGCATCGTGGCCGTGGTGTACACGACCAGCGTCTACCGCGCAGGCGATCTCCTGAACCGCGCCCGGAGCCGCTGGACGCAGATTCTGATTGCGGGACTCGTGATCGGTGCGCTCGATATCGTGTTCCGCGCCGATCTCTGGGGCCGCGGTCACGAGTCGCTCTCGCTGGGCATGATTGCCGAGCGCGGGGCGTTGTTCCTGATTGCCCTGGCGTTCGCGAAGCTCATTGCCACCGCATTCGCCATTGCGGCAGTTCGCGCGGGCGGCGTGTTCACGCCGGCGCTCTTCATCGGTGCCACGCTGGGAGGCGGAATCGCCCGGGGCGCCGCGGAACTGCTGCCATCGTTTGCCATTCAACCGGAAGCGTTCGCGCTGGCGGGCATGGCCGGGCTCGTGGCGGGCAGCACCCATGCGCCGCTCACCGCCATCATGATCGTCTTCGAGATGAGCGCCGACTACGCCCTGATTCTCCCGATCATGCTGTGCGTGGCCATCGCGTACATCACGGCCAAGCAGGCGCACCCGGAATCGATCTATTCCGAGTGGCTGCGCCGCCGCGGCGAGCGGATCGAGCACGGCCGCGACGCCTCGGTGCTGGAACGCCTCGCCGTCGAGCGTGCCTACCAGCGCTCGCCGTACACCATTGCAGAGGATGCGACCGTGCCGGAGATCCTCGAAGCGGTCGCCCGGACGCCGCAGACCGAGTTCCCCGTGCTGAACGCCGAGCAGCGCCTCGTCGGCATGCTCACGTACAACGATCTGCGCGCCGTGCTGGCGCAGATGGATTCGCTCGCTCCGGTCCTCGTCGCGGCCGACCTCGCCAATGCGGAAGTCGAGCCCGTCACGCCCGCCGACTCGCTGCGCACCGCACTTCAGCGGCTGGGCGTCCACGGCACGCACACGTTGCCGGTGGTGGACGCCGCCGACGGCCGTCGGCTGCTGGGACTCATCTCACGCCAGGAGATCTTCGCGGCCTACGACCGCGAGCTGCTGCGCCCGGCCGGAACCTCCTAACCCCTTGCCCGCATTGACGCTAGGAGAACGTCCGGGTATAGTGAGAAGTTGGGCTGCGCGCTCTGATATCCGAGCGAATCGGTTGGCGATCACTGCGTCATCGCATGCGTCTATTGAAGTGCCGCCCTGAGGCTTTTACGTTCCCGCGGCCCCTCCCTCGGGGCTACCGTTCACCAAGTCCCCAAGGGCCCGTTCCGGGACCTCGTAGTCTCCCACTCGAGTGGAGTTGATATGCGCAAGTCCGTTGTCTTCATCGCGGTGCTCGCCGGCAGCGTGGCGGCGGCATCGACGGCGGGTGCGCAGGGCTTTCAGGTCAACGAGCACGGCACCTGCGCGATGGGACGCGGCGGTGCCGGGGTCGCGGCCTCCTGCCCTGACGGATCCGGCATGTTCTACAATCCCGCGGGCCTGTTCGGCCGCACCGGCTGGACGATTTCGGCCGGCGTCACGGTGATCGACGCATTCGGCGGCTTCACCGACGACTTCACCCAGACGAAGAATGACCTGGCGAACAGCCCCATTCCGGTGCCGCACGGGTTCATCACGTACGCCACCGACCGGCTGGCGGTGGGCTTGGGGGTGTTCGTCCCCTACGGCCTCGGCACGAAGTGGGACACCACGTTCGCCGGGCGGTTCGCCGGGTACGACAACGACCTGCGCAACATCTACGTCCAGTCGACCCTGGCGTTCAAGCCGCATCCCCGCCTCGAGCTGGGCGCCGGCGTGGACATCGTGCTCGGGCATGTGACGCTGACGCAGCGCGTGGACCTCTCCGAGCAGACGGCGCTGCCGGGCATCACGTTCGGGCAGCTCGGTATCGCCCCGGGCACCGACTTCGCCAACGGGGCCCTCGACGGCAAGGGCACCGGCGTCGGCGGGCATTTCGGGTTGACCTACCAGCTGCACGACCGCATCGCTCTCGGCCTGCGCTACATGACGCGGATTGCGATGCGCTACGAGGGTGGCGTGGAGTTCACCCGCGTGGCGACGGGCATCAATCTCCCGCCGGCGAATCCATTTGGTGTTCCCGCCGGCACGCCGCTCGACAGCGTGGTCTCCAGCGCGTTCACGGCCGGTCCCCTCGTCGACCAGGACGTGGCGGCGTCCGTCACGCTCCCCGACCAGTTCACGGCCGGCGTGGCCTTCACCGTTCGGCCGGGGCTGCTGCTGCTGGTCGACTACAACTGGGTCCACTGGTCGCTGTTCGACGAGCTGCCCGTCAACTTCGCGAACCCCCAGCTGAGCAGCCTGACGGTCGAGAACTACAAGAACACGCACGGGGTCCGCGTCGGCATCGATTGGGCCCCGTCGAGCAAGCTCGCGGTGCGTGGCGGCTACATCTATCACACGGCCGCCGCCCCAGCCGAAGTCGTCACACCGCTGCTGCCCGAGGGCAAGCGGAACGAGTTCACCGTCGGACTCGGGTACGCCTTCAGCGACAAGCTCCGTGCCGATGTCGCCTACCAGTACCTCTCGCAGCAGGATCGGCGTGGGCGCACGGCCGAGTTCCCCTCGGGCGAGCAGCCGACGCTGGACCTGAACAACGGTCTCTACGAGTTCAAGGCCCACCTGTTGGGCGTCACCCTGACGGCGGGGTTCTGAGCCATGAAGCCACTTCGCATTCTCGCCCCGCTCGCGCTAGCGGTCCTGTTCGGGGCCTGTGACAACGAGACGCTGCAGCCGCCGACCGCGAACCCGAACCTCGTCGATCCGTTGTTCGCGCGCTACGTGGCGTTCGGCAACAGCATCACGGCCGGATTCCAATCCGGCGGCATCAACGACAGCGTGCAGCTCCTGTCGTACGCCAACCTGCTGGCCGGCCAGATGGGCACGGAATTCAACACACCGTTACTCAACCGACCGGGCTGCCCCGCCCCGTACACGAACGTCTTCACGCAGGCGCGGGTGGGCCCCGCGGTGCCGGGCGGATGCGCGTTCCGCAACCCGAGCGTGCCCGAGCGTCTCAACAACGTGGCGTTCCCTGGGGCCGAAGTCATCACGACGTACGACTACTTCGACCCGTCGATCGTTCCGAGCGCGACCGACGTGTTCAAGACGTTCCTCCTCGGCGGGCGCACCCAGGTCGAGGCCGCCCGGGACGTCCAACCGACGTTCGTCACGATCTGGATCGGCAACAACGACGCCCTCGGATCGGTGCTCAGCGCCACCAACCCCGGGAACCCAGCGCTGGTGACGGCCCCGGCGACGTTCACGACCCGCTACACGGCCATGATGGACGCCCTCGACAGTTACGGCACGATTCAGGGCGGGGTGATCATCGGGGTCGTGCAGGTGGGCCTCGCGCCCTATCTGACCCAGGGCCGCGTGTGGAAGGGCGTCGAGCTGCAGTATGACGCCGCCTCGGCGCCGCTCAACTTCTTCGACGTCAACAACAACTGTCTGCCGTTCACTCCCATCCCGGGGACGTCGGACACGGCCTTCACCTCCGTGCCGTTCCCGGTCGGCGCAACGGTATTCGCCCTGGCCAACGCCCGGCGGGATTCGGTGGTGGCCGGCCAGTTGCCGCCGCAGAACGTGATACCGGCCGTGCTCGACTGCACGGACGCCAACGCGGTCACCGACACGGAGATGCTGAACCTGTTCGGGTCGGTCGCAGCGTACAACACGGCTATCGCCGCTGCGGCCACTGCGCGCGATTGGATCTTCATCGATCCCAACGACCTCCTGCGGCAGCTCGCGGCGGTCCCAGGGCAGATCCGCTCGTTCCCGGCGTTCGATCCGGCGGATCCGCAGAACGTCACGGCTCCGTTCGGCGCTGCCCTGAGCCTCGATGGGATCCACCCCAGCACCTCGGCGCATCGCGCGGTGGCCAACGCCCTGATCCAGGCCATCAATGCGAAGTACAGCACGAGCATTCCGGCGCTGAACTAGGCGTCGCGACCGATCACCTCATGTGGACGGCGGCCGGGAGTCTCTCGGCCGCCGTTCGCGTTCCCCACCGCCCGCGACCGCTTCGGATTAGATTAGACCGCTCGATGCGCATCGTCGCCCGCCCTGCCCGCATCGCGGTCCTCGTGACCGCCCTGAGCGCCGGGTTCGCCGCGCCCGCCGCCGGCCAGCTCCCGGACCCCTGGGTCGTCCCGCGCGGCGCCTTGCGCGTGAGCTTCGAGCCGTCATATCTGAACTTCGACGAGTGGTTCGATGCCACGGGCAGCCGCCTCCCGCTCGGTGCGTACCTGAGCGCGGACTCGCTCGGTGTGGGAATGCTGCCCACGCTAGCCGCCGCCGAATCCGCCGTACGGTCCATCACCGGCGACGCCTCGTTCCGCTTCCATGCGGGCGCCTTTCGCGCCCGTCTCGATGCAGACATCCGGCGGTTCCCCTTCAGCGTGGCCCTCGGCCTGTCGAGCCGGCTCACGTTCACCGCGACCGTCCCCCTCGTGACGACGCGCGTGCAGGCCGCGGCGATTCTCGACACGGCTGCCGCCGAGGCCGGGGTGAATCTCGCCTCGTCTCTCGGGCGCACCGAGGCGCGCGATTCCATCGTGGCCCTGTTCGCCGAGCTCGATGCCGCAGCCGCGGCGCTCGAGTCCGGCATCGCCGCAGGGAGCTTTGGCTGCCCCAGCGGACCGACCTGCGATCAGGCCCGCGCGCTGCTCGACCGCGTCCGGGCGTTGCGGGCCGATCTCTCGGCGCTCGCCGGGATTCCAGGGCTCATTACCGGGGACGGCTCGGCGCCCGCTCCGCCGTTCGCCCCGCTCGCCACGTCCACCGCCGGTCGGGCGATCACGCAGGCCGTCGCCGACGTCAGCGCCGAACTCGCAACACTCGGTCTCGCCGCGTTGGCGAACGGCTATGCGCTCCCGGCCACCCCGGCCTCGGCCGCCGGAGTCGACGCAATTCTCGCGGGCGACGATTTCGGCTATGGCCTCGGGCCGCTGTCACCCGTTGAAACCGTCACGCTCTCCGGGCTTGGTGACATCGAAGTGGGGCTGCGCTACGCGCTCGTCCAGGGCCCGGGACTGCGGGCCGTGGTGGGCCTGCTGGCCCGACTCCCCACCGGCAAGCGTGACGACCCCGACAACCTGCTGGATCTGGCGACCGGCGACCGGCAGACCGACGTCATGGTGTCCGTGGACGCCGCGCTGGAGCCCGGCGCACGGCTGGGCCTGTGGCTCGGCGCCTCCTACACGCTGCAGTTGGCCGACCGCCTTTCCCGACGCGTGACCCCGACCGACCAGCCGATTGCGCTCGCGGCGAGCGAAGCCATCGTCGACCGGAACCTGGGCGACATCCTCAGAGTCAGCGTCCACCCGACCCTGCGGCTCACCCCCGAGTTTCGCGCCTTCGTGTCGGCCTTCTACCTCCGCAAGGGTGCTGACCGATACAGCGCGCCCGTCCTCGACACGTTGACCGCAATGGAAACGTGGGGCTTTGGGGCGGGCCTCTGGTATCGCGCAGACCGCGGGCGTCGCGGACCGGCGCTGCCCCTCGAGGCCGGGATCGTCTACGACGCCGCGTTCTTCGGCAGCGGCGGCACGACACCGAAGACCGGGCGGCTCGGGCTCAGTCTGCGGCTCTACTATCGGTTGTGGGGAGGGTCGGCGGCGGCCCCGGCTGCCACCGCCAACTGAGGCTCACACGCGGGCCGGCGATCGGCTCCGTTTGAGCAGGTCGGCGGCGTGGGCCAGCAGGGTGCGATCGTTGGAATCGCCCAACATCCGCGCGATTTCCAGGCGGCGGGCCTCGCCGATCAGGATCTCCACGCCTGCCGTGCTGATCCCGTCCACCGCGCGTTTGAAGACCCGGAGGTGATGATCCGCTCGGGCGGCGATCTGCGGCAGGTGCGTGATCACCAGGACCTGCCGTGCGGCGGCCACCTGCGCGAGCGCCGCAGCGACCTGTTGGCCCACCTCGCCCCCGATCCCCTGATCCACCTCGTCGAAGACGAGGGTGGACACGGCATCATGCGCGGCCAGCACGACCTTCAACGCCAGCATGAGGCGTGACAGCTCGCCGCCGCTGGCGACCTGCGCCAGGGGGCGGGCGTCGAGCCCGACATTGAGCTCCACCAGGAACGTCACCGCATCGGCCCCCTCTGCGGTCATCGGTCCCGGCCGGACGTCCACCACCAGGCGGCCGCCGGGTAACCCGAGTCCCGGCAGCAATCGCGTGACGTCCTTCGCCAACCGCTGCGCGGCCTTGCGCCGCTTGCCTGACAGCGCACGCCCCGCTTCCACGAGCCCCGCGTCCGCCCGCTCGCGCCGCTCGCGCAATCCCGCCAGGTCCAGCTCCGCGGTGTCGAGCAGCTCGAGCTCCGCCCGCGCCTCGCTGGCCGTGCGGAGGACATCATCGATGGTTGCGCCGTATTTCTGCGTCAGCCGGAACAGCGCGTCCCGCCGCCGCTCGACGTCGTCGAGCCGCGCCGGATCGAGGTCGAGCGACGCCACGTAGTCGCGCACGGCACGCGCCAGCTCGTCAGCCTGGGCAAAGGCCCCGTCGGCGAGTTCACGCCAGCCGGCCACCGACGGATCGAGCCGCTCGAGCTGGTTCAGCGCGCGCCCGGCCGAGCCGAGGGCGTGGAGCGCCCCGCTCTCGTCGGCGTCGAGCAGTTCCGCCAACTGCTCCGCGAGGCGGACGAGGTCCTCGCCGGCGCCGAGCCGTTTCGCTTCGGCCGCCAGCGCCTCGTCTTCCCCGGGTTGGGGATTGGCCGCGGTGATTTCCTTCGCCACGTGGCGCAGGTAGTCCGCCCGCCGCTCCACGTCACTGCGGCGCGCGACGAGGATCTCCTCGGCCTCGCGCGCCGCGCGTGCTTCGGCGAAGGCCTCCGCGACCCGGGTCCGTTCGCGGTCGGCGCCGGCGAAGGCATCCAGCATGGCCCGCTGCTGGGCGGGTCGCAACAGGGATTGCGCTTCGTGCTGGCCGTGGAGATCCACGAGCAGGCGGCCCAACGTGGCGAGCGCGCCCACGGTGGTGGGGCTGCCGTTGGCCCAGGCCCGGTTCGGCCCCTCGGCGCGGATCTCCCGTCGCACGACGAGGCGCCCGTCCTCCAGATCGATGCCCGCCTCCCGCGCCGCCGCGTCGATGCCCCGGGCGGGCGGCCCCGTGATGTCGAACGCGGCCTCGATGACCGCCCGATCGGCACCCGGCCGCACGAGGTCCCCGCTGGCTCGCTCACCGAGGAGCAACGCGAGCGCGTCGACGAGCATGGACTTGCCGGCCCCGGTCTCGCCACTCAGCACGTTGAGACCGGCTTCGAGACGCATGGAGGCGTCCGCGATCACGGCCACATCGCGGACCCGCAGCTCCGTCAGCACGTTCAGCTCCGCTCGCGGTCGGTCAGGTCGCCCCACTGTAGCATGCGGCGCATCCGGGCGAAGAAGCGTTCCGTTCCCAGGCGGACCAATCGCGCGTCCCACGCGCCGCGGGTCACCACGACGCGGGTGCCCGGCTCGAGCGATTCACCCACCTGGCCGTCGTAAGACACCAGCACCTCGTCCTCGCTGTGCGGCGGCAGGACGTCAATCGTGATGCGGGCCGCGCGAGGCACGACGATCGGTCGCACCGCCAGGGTATGGGGGCAGATCGGCGTCACGATGAGGGCGTCCACGGTGGGCACGACCACCGGGCCGCCGGCGCTCAGCGAGTAGGCCGTGGATCCCGTGGGCGTCGCCACGATCAGCCCGTCTGACGCGAACGCACCGATTTCCTCGTCGTCCACGAGGATGCGGAGCCGGATGACGCGCGCGACGCCGGCCTTGTGCACGACGACGTCGTTGACCGCCGGTGCCGGTGCCCGCGCGCGCCCGTCGGGATCCACGACGGAGGCGGCGAGGGTCCAATGCGGCTCCACCTGGTAGTCACCCGTGGCCACGGCCTCGAGCGCGCCGTCCAGCATGTCGGGCGTCGCCGTCGTGAGGAAGCCGACCATCCCGATCTTGACGCCCAGAATCGGGCTGCCGTAGGGGCCAACCAGGCGCGCCGTGCGCAGCAGCGTGCCGTCGCCGCCGAAGCAGATGACGAGGTCGGGAGCGGCCGCGCGCGGGTCGAGGGCCACCGCGCGGGTCGGCCACAGGTGGGCCAGGTCCGCTTCAACGTGGGGCGTGAATCCGTAGCGGTCTGCCGCCCGAGCCACGCGCCCGAGCAGCGCCTGCAGTCCCTCGTAGCGAGGGTTGCCCGTCACGCCGAGGATCATGCCGGCGACAGACTCTCCCTGGCGGCAAGGGCGCGCACCTTGGCCGCGATGCCCGCGGCGGTCAATCCCGCTTCCGCCAACTGCGCGCCGCGGGAGGCGTGCTCGTACGTGCGGTCGGGCACACCCAGCACGCCCACCCGCACGTCCGGCGCCGTCTCGGCCACGCGGGCGGCCAGCGCCGCGCCAAACCCGTTGACGGCGGTTCCGTCTTCGACCGTCACCAGGATCCGGTGTTCGTGCGCGAGGCTTTCCAGCATGGCCTCGTCCATCGGCTTCAGGAACCGGCAGTCGACCACCGTCGGGTCGAAGCCTTCTCTCGCCAGCAGCTCCGCCGCTTCCAGCGCCGGGGCACACATCACGCCAACCGCGAGGATCGCGCACTCACGACCCTGCCGCAGGATCTCCCACGTGCCGTACGGCACCGCCGCGACGTCCGAGACCGCCGGTACCGGCCCGGGGATGCTATCCCGCGGGTAGCGCAGGGAGAACGGCCCGTCGTGCGCGAGGGCGCAGCGCAGCAGGCCGATCAGCCCCGCCGCATCACGCGGCGCCGTCACCGTCATGTGCGGGACGGCCAGCATGTAGGCGATGTCGTACAGGCCCATGTGCGTCTGACCGTCCGCGCCCACCATGCCCGCCCGGTCCATGCAGAAGATCACGGGCAGATTCTGAATGGCGACGTCGTGGATGACGCTGTCGTAGCCACGCTGCAGGAACGTCGAGTAGATCGCGACGATCGGCCGCACGCCCTGGGTCGCCAGTCCGGCGGCGAAGGTGGTGGCGTGCCCTTCCGCGATCCCGACATCGAAGAAGCGCTCGGGCCAGCGCTGCTCGAAGATGTTCGTCCCCGTCCCGGACGGCATGGCCGCCGTGATCGCGACGAGCTCGGGGTGCTCGTCGGCCAGCTCCGCGATAGCCGTGCCGAACACCTTTGTCCACGCCGGGGGGCCGCTCTTGGCGGGCTTGAGCACCCCGGTGACGGGATCGTAGGGATTGCGCGCGTGGAACTTCTCGCGATCCGGCTCGTCCAGCGGGAACCCGCGTCCCTTCTCCGTGATCACGTGCACGAGACGCGGGCCCTTGAGCCCCTTCACCAGCTCGAAGGCCCGCAGCAGCGCCGGGATGTCGTGCCCGTCGATCGGACCGAAGTACCGAAACCCCAGCTCCTCGAAGAGCATCCCCGGCGAGAAGAGGTTCTTGACGCTCTCCTCGACGGTCTTGGCCAAGTCGATCATCTTCTGCCCGCCGACCACGTGCGAGGCGCGCTCGATCACGTGTTTGACGTGCTCGCGCATCCGGTTCCCGAACGGACTGGCGATGATGGACCCGAGGTAGCGGTTGATCGCGCCGACGTTGGG
>JBFGDF010000011.1:0-40853 GCA_041580775.1 Gemmatimonadales bacterium | reverse complement strand
GCTCCGGCGGCACCGCCGCCGTGTACACCACCGCCCGGGCTCCTGCCACGTGCGCAGGATCGTGCCCGCGAAGCACGTCGGCGCCGGCACGGGCGGCATCCGCCGCCGCGCCGGGATCAGTATCGCACCCGGTGACCGCAACACCCCGGCGCCTGGCCATCAGCGCCAAGGCGCTCATCCCCGCGCCGGCTATCCCAACGAAGTGGATGGGGCGGGGATCGTCGGGGGCGAAAAGACGCATTGGTTGGGGAGCTAATATAAGATCAAATCGACAGTTACGAAAGCCTGCTGAGGTGCTACACGAGGGTCAGGAGACGCTCCGCAATGGCCCTGGCCGCCTCCGGCCGGCCCCGGGCACGAGCGGCTGCGGCCATGGCCCCAAGCCGTCCCGGGTCCCCAAGCAGCGAACGCACCAGATCCGCGAGGCCCGCGCCCGTGAGGTCCGTCTCGGCGACGTGCACCGCGGCCCCAGCCGCTTCGAGGGCGCGCGCGTTGGCCGTCTGGTGGTCGGCGGCCGCAGTCGGCAGGGGGATGAGCACGCTCGGGAGTCCCCACGCCGTCAGTTCGGCGAGCGTCATGGCCCCGGCCCGCCCGATCACCAGATCGGCGGCGGCGTAGGCATCGGCGATCGGATCCCAGAACGCGCGAACCTGGACGTCAGGCGGACGGTGGAAAGGCGCATAGGTCTCGTGCGTGTGCCGCCCGGTGCTCCAGAGCACGGCCGTGTCGGGGAACGCCCCGGCGTCCAGAGCGTCGGCCACGGCCCGGTTGATCGCCCGTGCCCCCTGGCTGCCACCCATCACGAAGACCGTGCGCCGCGCGGTCGGCAACCCGAGCGCGGTCCGCGCAGCCGCCCCGGCAACGGCGCGCGGCGGCGCGATGGGGTTGCCAAGCGCAGTCACCTCGGTGCCCGCGCTGAGCCAGAGCTTTTCCTTGGCTTCGGGAAAGCCGAGATGCACCTGCCGCGCCCAGCGCGACGCCCACCGCGTCGCCAGTCCGGGCTGGGCGTTTTGCTCCTGCAGGGCCACCGGCAGGCCGGCCACCCGCGCGGCCACCAGCATGGGACCCGACGCATATCCCCCCGTGCCGATCACCAAGCGAGGCGACTCGGCGCGGAGCACCCGTCGACAGGCGCGCCACAGCCCCGGCGCGAGGACCGGCCAGCGCAGATTGCGCCACCATTGCCGGCGGTAGACAGGTTCCACCGGGAGGAGATGAAACCGATAGGGCCGCGTGGGCAGGATCGCCGCCTCGATGCCGCGCACCGCGCCGACGAGCACCGGCTCGACGTCCGGTCGGAGGGCGCGGATCGCATCGGCCAGCGCGAGCGCGGGCATCAGATGACCGCCCGTGCCGCCGCCCGCCACGACGACCCGGACCGTCATCGCCGTCGCGCCGCCTGACGGCCTACGTTGATGATCACACCCGTGGCGACGAGGGAGACCAGCAGGGCCGACCGACCGTACGACACGAACGGCAACGGCAGGCCGGTGGTGGGCACCAGGGCCATCGTCACCGCCATGTGCAGAATTGCGGTCACGCCCACCATCGCGGTCAGTCCCGTCGCGAGCAACAGACCGAACAGATCCGGCGCCTGTCGCGCGATGCGGAGTCCCATCCAGATGTAGGTGGCGAATAGCAGCACCATCACCAGCACGCCGGCGAACCCCCACTCTTCGCCGATCGTGCTGAAGATGAAGTCGGAGTACGCCAGGGGCAGATAGCCCATCTTCTGGAGGCCCTCGCCGAATCCCACCCCCACGACGCGTCCCGCGCCCATCCCGAGGAGCGACTGCTGGATCTGCCACCCGGTCTCGGAGGCGTCGGGGCCGGCGCTGAGGAACGAGACCATGCGGGCGAGGCGGTATTGCACCTGGGTCAGCTCGCGCCAGGCTACGGGAATCGATACGAGCAGGAGCAGCAGGAAGTGCCCGATGCGCGCCCCGGCGGCGAACAGGACGACTCCGAGCAGAATGATCGTGAGGGTGGCGGTGGACAGATTCGGCTGGAACAGGATCAACGCGGCTACCGGCGCGACGATCACCAGAAACGGGAGCACCCCGCGCTTGAAGTGGCGGATCTGGTCCCCCTTCTTGGCCGCGAGCATCGCCGCCCACACCACGACCGCGAACTTGGCGAACTCCGACGGTTGCAGCTGAATCGGCCCCACGCGCAGCCAGCGGCGGGCCCCGTTGATCTCGGGACTCAGGGCCCGCAGGCCGGGCAGATAGGGGATGAGCAGCACGGCCAGCATGGTCAGGATCAGGGGCCACGCGAGGCGCTGCCAGACGTGGTAGTCGACGCGCGACGCGATGATCAGCCCGACCCCGCCCGCGACGACGCCGAGGAGCTGCCGCAGGGCGAAGTACGAGCCGGGGTCGCCCGCGTTGACCGCGACGATGCTGGAGGCCCCGTACACCGCGGCGACGCCGAACACGGCGAGCGTCGCGGTCACGGCCGCCAGCAGCCGGCCCTGCCAGTTGACCTGCGTCGCCGCCGTCGGCGTCACGCTGCCGCCCGCGCGAGGTCCGCGAACGCCGCGCCGCGCATTTCGTAGTTGGTGAACTGGTCGAAGCTGGAACACGCGGGTGAGAGCAGGACCGCGTCGCCGGGCTGGGCCAGGCGCCGGGCGGTCGCCACAGCCTCCGCCAGGGTCCCCACGCGCTCGACGACGAGGCCCCCCACGAGATCGCGCTCGATGATCGGGCCCGCCTCCCCATAGCCCACCACCGCGCGACACCGCGCCGCGAGCAGCGGGAGCAGTCCGGTGTACGGCTCGCCTTTGTGACGCCCGCCGAGGATCAGCACGAATGGACGCGTCATGCTGCGGATCCCGACCGCCGCGGAGGCTACGTTCGTGGCCTTCGAGTCGTTGATCCAGCACACGCCGTGGGCTTCGGCCACCGTCTCGAGCCGGTGGGGGAGGCCCCGAAACGTGCGCAGGCCGTCCGCGATCGCCGCCGGCGCAACGCCCACCGCGCGCGCCACGAGGGCTGCCGCGAGTGCGTTCTCGACGTTGTGGTCACCCAGGAGCGGCAGCGCGTCGCGCGCGAGCAGCGCGTCCCCGTCGAGCATGAGGCGGGCCTGCCGCCGATCGAAGCAGGCGTCGGCACGGGCTTGCAGGCGCCACCGTCGGTGGGTCCCCGCGTGGCCTTCGGCCAGCCCGAGGGCGGCGGCATCGTCGCCGTTCACCACCCACACCGACGCCGCCGTCGCGTTCCGGAAGAGGAGCCGCTTGTCGGCGTAGTAGGCCTCGACGGAGGGATAGCGGTCGAGGTGGTCGGGTGAGAGGTTGGTCAGCACTCCGATCGCCGGCGCCAGGGACGGCGAGTCGTGGAGTTGAAACGACGACACCTCCACGGCGGCCCACGCCGGGGGGTGGTCGTCGAGCGCGAGATCGATGAGCGGCCGGCCGATGTTGCCCGCCGCGGGGCACGGGATGCCGGCCGCCGACACGACGTGGGCCACGAGCGCCGTCGTCGTGCTCTTGCCGTTCGTGCCGGTGATGACGGCGAGCCGCGTGCGTGGCAGGGCGCGCGCGGCGAGATCGATCTCGGACCGCACCGGGACCCCCGCCTCGCGGGCCGCGCGCACGGCCGGGGCATCGGACGGGACACCCGGCGAGACGATCACCACGGCCGCCCGCGCGATCCGCGCGAGGTCGTGCCGCCCGGCGTCGACCTGCACGCCGAGACGCGTGAGCTCCGCCGTGGCGGCCTCGAGTCCCGTTGCGGCGTGATCCGACGCATAGACCTGCGCCCCCTGGCGGGCGAGCCAGCGGCTCGCTGCCAGGCCCGTGCGGGCCAGGCCGAGCACGGCCACCTCGCCGCGCCGCCAGGCGTCGGGAATCACCGGACCTTGAGACTCGAGAGCGCGAACAGCGCGCACAACAGGCCCACGATGTAGAACCGCATCACCACCTTCGACTCCGGCCATCCGATCTTCTCGAAGTGGTGATGCAGCGGCGCCATCCGGAACACCCGATGCTGCTCGGCGTACTCGCGGCCGCGGCGACGGCGGTGCCACTTGAACACGGACGTCTGAATGATGACGGAGAGCGTCTCCGCCACGAACACGCCGCCGACCATGAGCAACAGGAACTCCGCCTTGAGCAGGATGGCGATCGTCCCGAAGGCTCCGCCGAGGGCAAGGCTCCCCGTGTCGCCCATGAACACCTGCGCCGGGTGCGCGTTGAACCACAGGAAGCCGATGCCAGCACCCATGAGCGCGGCGCAGAACACCGTCAGCTCGCCGGCCCCGCGCAGATAGAAGGTGCGCAGGTACTCCGACGCGTCCACGCGTCCAAAGAGGTACGCGAACAGCGCGAACGTGCCCGCCGCGATGACGGACAGCCCGATCGCGAGCCCATCGAGGCCATCGGTCAGGTTCACCGCGTTACTCGTGCCCGTCAGGATGAACGTCACGAACGCCACGTAGATGAGTGGCGCGAACACGACGATGACGTACTTGAAGAACGGCACGGTCGTCGCGGTGGCCGGCAGCGCGTCGTTGAGCGGCTGCCACGCCAGGTAGCTGCCGAGCACGATTCCGAACGTCACCTGGCCCACGAGCTTGTGCCGCGCCACGAGCCCGCGCGGCTTCTCCTGCACGACCTTGAGGTAGTCGTCGATGAACCCGATCGTCCCCATCCACAGGGTCGCGACCACGGCCACGAGCACGTAGCGGTTGTCGAGCTCCGCCCAGAGCAGCGTCGGCACGACCGTGCACAGCAGGATGATGAGCCCGCCCATGGTGGGCGTCCCGCGCTTGCCCTGATGGCTGGCCGGGCCGTCGGCCCGCACGATCTGGCCGACGCCCCGGCGATGCAGCACGCGAATCAGTCCCGGTCCCACGACGAACGCGAGCAGCACCGCCGTGGCGGCAGCACCCGCCGCCCGGAACGAGATGTAGTTGAACAGGTTGAAGGCGATGAAGTCTCGCGCATACGGGGTCAGGAAGTGGGAGAGCACGGGACCTCATTGGAAGGCAGCAGGTACGGGAGCGCGCGTTCCATGCGCGTGCCCCGGGAGCCCTTGAGCAGGACGACGGCCCGATCCGGAAGGCGGGGCGCCACGGCGCGGCCCAGCGCGGCGGCATCCTCGGCCGTGACCAGCCGGTTGGCCAGGCGGGTGCGGGCCGGGGCCAACGCGGCGACGAACTCGCCCACGGCCCCCACGAGGGCTGGGTCCAGCGCCACGATCGCGTCCGCGCAGCGCGCGTGCGCCGCGGCGCTGGCGGCGCCCAGCTCCAGCATGGACCCGACGAGGATCACGAGCGGGCGGTCACCGCGAATCGCGTGCACGGTCTCGAGCGCCGCCAGCAGCGACGCGGGGTTGGCGTTGTAGGCATCGTTGATCACCATGCGGCCGTGCGTCTCGGTCACTTCCCAGCGCCCGCTCGGCAAATCGACGGAGCCGAGCGCCGTGGCCACTTTGGGGAGCTCGAGCCCCAGCGCGTCCGCCAGTGCCAACGCAAGCATGGCGTTCTCCGCCTGATGACGTCCGGCCAGCGGCACGCGCACGGGCACGCCGCGGAAACGCAGCTCGACGCAGCCCGCGCGGTCGAGCCCCCACCAGTCGGGCCGGAGGTCGGCCGGCGCGTCGAGTCCGGCGCAGACGACGCGCGCTGCGGTCTCCCGCGCCCGCGCCGCCAGCACCGGCGGCGTCGTGCCCACGATCGCCAGCGGGACGCCCGCCACGAGTGCCAGCTTCTCTGTCATCACGTCCGTCTCGTCACCGAATCCGGCCAGGTGGCCGGCCGATACGTTCGTGATCATCGCCACCGCGGGCTCGATGATCGCGCGTAGCCGCGCGATCTCCCCCCGGACGCTCGCCCCCGCTTCCACGACGAGCGCCTCGGCGTCGTCCGGGGCGGCGAGAATCGTCAGCGGCACGCCGACCTCGTTGTTGAGATTGGCCCGGGTGGCGTGTACCCGCCAGCGAGTGCCGAGGACGCGCGCCGCGAGTTCCTTGGTGGCGGTCTTCCCGTTGGTGCCGGTGATGGCCACCACCGGGCCGGGGACCGCCCGGCGGCGCGCGCGGGCCAGCTGACCGAGGGCGCGCAGCGTGTCGTCCACCTCGAACAGCACCAGCCCGGCGACCGGCGCCGTGCCCTGCCGCACGACGGCGCCCGCGGCTCCGGCTTGGCGCGCGGCGTCGAGATACGCGTGCCCGTCGAACCGCTCGCCGACGAGCGCCACGAACAGATCGCCCGCCGCCAAGGTCCGGGTATCCGTGCTCACGGCGCGGAACGTCGCCGCCGGCGCCGGCGACTCGAGCCCCAGGGCCGCCGCGACGGTCGCGCCGGTCCACCGGGTCACCGGGCGACGTCCCCGAGCACCGCGCGCACGATCTCCCGTTCGTCGAACGGCACCTTCTCAATTCCCAGCACCTGATAGGTCTCGTGGCCCTTGCCCGCGAGGAGCAGGCAATCCCCCGGCTCGAGCAGGGCGATCGCCCGGTGGATCGCCGCCCGCCGGTCCGTGATCCGCAGGCGGGCGACGCCTTCCATCCCCGCCTCGATATCGTCCAAGATACGTTCCGGGTCCTCCGTCCGCGGGTTGTCGGAGGTGACGATCGCCAGGTCCGCTTCCTGCGCCGCGATCCGCCCCATGACGGGGCGCTTCGCGCGATCCCGGTCGCCGCCCGCACCGAACAGCACGAGCAGGCGTCCGCGCGTGATCGGGCGGAGGGCGCGCAGCGCGCGTCGCAGGGCATCCGGGGTGTGCGCATAATCCCGCAACACCGTGGCGTCGGCCGTGATGAGGCGCTCCATCCGCCCGGGTACCTGCGGGGCCGTGCCGAGCCGCTCCCCGATCGTCGCGGGATCGAGCCCCAGGCCCCACGCGGCCGCGGTGGCGGCCAGCGCATTGCTCACGTTGAACTCGCCGAGCAGCGGGATCGTTGCGTCGATCCGGGCGGCGCCCACCGTCAGCCGGAACCGCGCTCCCGTGCCGTCGAGGCGCACGTCACCGGCCCGCACGTCCGCCTCCGCGCGCGTGCCGTAGGTCACTCGCCGCCGACCGGCATGGCGCGGCAGGCGGTCCCAGGCGGGATCCTCGAGGTTCACGACCTCCACCCCGTCCTCGCCCAGCTGGGTCGAGAGCAGCGCTTTGGCGGCAAAGTACTGGTCGTAATCGCCGTGATAGTCGAGATGGTCGTGCGTGAGGTTGGTGTACACCCCGGCCGCGAAGCGCAGCCCCGCGACCCGTCGCTGGTGGAGCGCGTGGGAGGACGTTTCCATGACGACCGTGCCCACCGCGCGCGCCACGAGGGCCGCGAGCGCCGCGTGCAGCTCGACCGGGCCGGGTGTGGTGAGTCCCGCGTCCCCCGGCAGCACCGTGCCCTGCCCGTCCATGCCGCCCAGCGTTCCCAGCGCCCCGGTCCGGCCGTCGGCATTGAGCAAATGACGAATCAGGGCGACCGTGGTGGACTTGCCATTGGTGCCCGTGACGCCGACCAGGCGGAGCCGATCGGCGGGCCGTCCGTACCAGACGGCGGCCGCGACCGCCGCGGCAATGCGGCTGTCCCGCACGACCACTTGCGGCACCCCGAGCGGCAGCACGCGCGTGACCAGGGCCGCCACGGCGCCGCGAGCGGCCGCGTCCGCCGCGAACGCATGCCCGTCGGCCACGCTCCCCTCGATGGCGCAGAAGAGGGCGCCGGACACGACCCGGCGGGAATCCGTGGTGATGGCCGTCAGCGTGGGGCGCCCGGCCGGGGCCTGCACCAGCTGACCGCCCGCTGCCAGCGCCTCGATGAGCGTGCCGAGGTCGAGGGTCATGGGCTCCGGCCCTCCGCGCGCACGGTGACCAGGGAGCCCACCGCCACCGAATCGCCGGCCGGCGGCGTCATGCCGGACACCGTGCCGAAGCCGGTCGCCCGTACCTGCAGCCCGGCGCGGTGCAGGCGCGCGGCGGCCTCGCGCAGCGACAATCCGACCACGTTCGGCACCCGCCGGGACGCCGCCGTCTCTGCCTCCTCCACCGGGGGCCACGCAACCACGTGGCGCGGGGCCGGCTCATCGTCCGCATCCGCCGCGGGCGCGGCCTCCGGCGGTGCATCCACGGCCAGCGGCCTGCGGTCGAGGGCGCCGGTGCGGGCGGCGAGCACCTGCTCGAGCACGCTCCGCGTGAGCGGGGCGGCGGTCAGCGCGGCATACGCCCCCCGTGGGGAGTCGAGCTTCACCACCATCACGAGTTGCGGGTTCTCGGCCGGAAAGAGCGACGCGAACACGGCGGTGTGCGCCCCAGGCACGTATCCGCGGGGGCCGGCCACCCGCGCGGTGCCGGTCTTTCCTGCCAGCTCGTAGGTGCTCAAGGCCGCCGACCGCCCCGTGCCGCCTTCGGTGACCACCTCACGCAGCAACTCCCGCAGCCGCGCCGCCGTGGCCGGCTGCACGACGCGGCGCACCGGTTCCGGCCGATGCCGGTACACGATTCGGCCACCGGCATCCCGCACGCGGTGCACCAGCGTCGGCCGCATCAGCACCCCCTCGCTCGCGATGGCGGCATATGCCTGCGCCAGATGGAGCGGGGTCACCGACAGCTCGTAGCCGATCGCCAGCGACTGGGCGGTGGTGCCGCTCCAACGGTCCGGCCGCGGGAGGCGGCCCCGTGCTTCCGCCGGGTATTCCACGCCCGTGTACGCCCCGATCCCGAAGGCCCGCAGCATCTCGTACTGCTGCGCGGGGGTCAGGCGCTGGGCGAACTTCACCGTGCCGATGTTGCTGGAGACGCGAATGGCCTCCGCGAACGTCATCCACGCCCGGGGGAACTCGTGGTCGTCCCGCATCGTGCGGTACGGCAACACCCACTTCCCGGCCTCGGCGTAGACACTGTCGGTCGGCTCCACCAGTTGGTGCTCCAGGAGCGCGGCGGCCGCAAACACCTTGGCCGTCGACCCCGGCTCGAACACCGACGTGAACACGCCCGTCCCCGGCGCCCCGCGCGCCCCGCGGGAGGCCAAGGCCAGGATCTCCCCGCTATGCGGCTCCAGGACGACCACGTCGCCGCCCGCCGCGTCGAGGCGCTCGATCGCCTCCGCCAGCGCGGTCTCGACGATGTCCTGAATCGTGGCGTCGAGCGTGAGGTAGACGTCGTGGCCGGACACGGGGAACGCCCCCTGACGGGCGGGCGACTCGTAGCGGCGTCCCCGGCCGTCCCGCAGGACGACGGCCCGCCCCGGGGTTCCCGCCAGCAGCGAGTCGAGCACCCGTTCCAGCCCACTCGCCGGCCGGCCCGGCATGGCAGGACGCCCCAGCACCAGGCGGGCGAAGTCGGGGTCGGGATGCGTGCGCACCAACTCGGTTTCGAGATAGACGCCCGGGACGCCGCGCAACGGGTGCACGCGGTCGGCGGGATACGGCCCTTCGAAGTGTGCGTAGGGACGGCGCAGTGCGCGGCGCACCTGCCCCTCGTTCACCCCGAGCCGGCGGGCGACGAGCGCCACGTCGCCGCGGCCGGCGCGGAACTCCTTCGCGTTCAGCCCGACGTGATACACGTCCTCCGTCGTGGCCAGCGGCACGCCGTCCCGGTCGAACAGGCCGCCGCGCCGCGCGGGAAGCACGATCGAATCGGTGCGCTGGGCCGTGGCGCGGGCGGCATACGTCGCCCCGTCCACGAGCTGGACCTGGGCGGCCCGCGCCGCGAGGGCGGCGAGCCCCACCGCGAACCCGGCCCCGATGACCGTGAGTCGCACGGCCGGCTTCGCCACCGCTCAGCGCTCCTCGGGCGGGCGCCGCAGCGTCACGATTTCGCTGTCCACCGGCAGCCGCAGCCCCAGCGCCTCGGCTTTGGGAATCAGGGTCGCGCGGCTCTCGGCCTCGCGGAACCGCCGCTGCAGGGCCGCCCGCCGCGCCTCCGCCGCCATCCGCTCCGCGCGGAGGTCGCGAAGCTCGCTCGCCAGCACGACGCTCGCCGTCTGGCGCGCATTCACCCAGAACAGCATGGCGAGTGCGAACAGCAGCCACAGGACGAGCCAGTGCCGCCCCCTAGCCGCCACCGGTCACCTCGAACACCCGCAGCCGGGCGCTCCGCGCGCGCGGGTTGGCGGCGATCTCCTCGGCCGTGGGCCGGATCGCGCGGCGCGTGCGAACGGTGCCCCGGGACGTCCCCGCGCACGTGCAGACCGGCTGCCGGGGCGGACAGTGGCAGGCCCGGGCCCAGGCGCGAAACGCCGTCTTGACCAGGCGATCCTCGCCCGAGTGATAGCTGATGACGGCCAAGACCCCGCCCGGCACCAGCGCGTCACGCAGGGGCGGGAGCGCGTCCGCCAGCGCCTCCAGTTCGCCGTTCACCGCAATCCGGACGGCCTGGAACAAGCGCGCGAAATCCGCCGGTCCCGATCGGGGCCCGAGGGCGCGTCGAATGGCGCCGACGAGATCGTCGCTGGTCGCAAACGGCTGACGCTCGCGCCGCTCCACGATGGCGCGCGCCAGCCGGCGGGCACGGCGCTCGTCCGCATTGGTCCGGAACAGCGCCTCCAGGGCAGCGGCCGTGCGCGTGTTGAGCACGTCGGCCGCGGTGGACCCCTCGCCGGTCATCCGCATGTCGAGCGGGGCGCCCGGTCGAAAGGAAAAGCCGCGGGCATCCGCGTCGAGTTGATGGGAGGACACGCCGAGATCGAGGAGCACGCCGTCCGGCCGGAAGTCGGCCACCGCCCGCCACACGACGGCGGACGCGAACGACCCGGCGAGGTACCGGACGCGGTCGTCGCCCAGCCGGCGACGCGCGGCGTCGAGCGCGGCCGGATCGCGGTCAATGGCCAGTACGTCGGCACCGGCCGCCAGGAACAGGGCCGTGTGGCCCCCGCCGCCGACGGTACCGTCGACGACCCGACGCCGACCGGTTGCAAGGCGGGCGATGGGCTCGACGAGAACGGGAACGTGAAAGGTGTCGCTCACCACCCGAAAAGACGACGGCCCCGCCGAGACGCTGTGCGGGGCCGCCACGTGACGCGCACGCGCTGCTCGAATACGGGGCTGACGGGACTCGAACCCGCGGCCTCCGGTGTGACAGACCGGCACTCTAACCAGCTGAGCTACAGCCCCCTGCTCCGATGCAGCGTCGGAATGTAGACGCGGCCTCCACCCGATTCAAGCTCCGGGACAGCGGAACGCCGGTTTGTACGTCTTGATGGCCGCCTCGATCTGGTCGACATAGGGCAGCAGCTGGTTCGCCACCTGTGGGCTGATGGAGCGACCGACCGTCAACGCCGTCTTCGCCTTTTGCGCCATCGCGGCCTCGACGTCCACGAGCTCGCAGGACTTCGACTGGCGGACCTGCTGGTCCAGTTCCGTCACCTGGAAGAACAGCGCGAGCCCCAGGAAGAAGTTGGCCGGCACGCGCAGACTGCCACGCAGATCGTACTGAATCGCCCGCTCGAGGAACCGCGACGCGATGGGGAGCCCCGGCCGGATGCGCAGCTGGGCGATCTTCGCCGCCGGATTGTAGAAGAGGGCCGCCAGGTTCATCGACGTGACCGTATCGGACGTCTGGCGGCCAACCAGCTCGAGCAGGCGCTCCGCCTTGAACAACCGGGCCGTGTCGAGCGGTACCCCGGTGTCGATCACGAGGGAGCTGTCGAGCAGGTACTGCGCCGCGGCGAGCGCGCTCGAGACCTGGCTCGAGTCCAGCGCCAGAATCCGGTCGTACGCCTCGAGGGCCCCGGTCCGCTGGTCGGCCGCCTTGAGCGCCGCCGCCCGGGCCCGCCAGAGCGCGCCAGAGTTCGGAAACGCCTGGACGCCGCGCGCGGACCACTCGAGCATGGCCGCGGTGTCGGGTACGGACTGCGCCGCGCCGAACACCTTCTGATAGAAGATCGAGTCCCGGGCGAGCGTGGTGTCGATCTGGTACTCCTGCGCCAGCGTCTCCAGCGCGCAGCGCCACAGCGACCCCTCGAGACAGGCGCGCTCCTTGAGCGCCAACATGGGGAGGTCGCCGGGGTTCATGACCAGGCCTTCGTCGAGCACCTCGACGGCCTGGTCGTAGTCCTTCTGCGTCACGAAGCCGGCCGCGACCCCGAGCCGCAGCGGGCCATTGCCCGGCTCGGCCCGCAGCTGATTGCGGAAAGCGCGGAGGGCGCCCGCCGTGTCGCCCTGCCCCTGAAGCCGGCGACCCAGTTCCTCCCACGCGCGACCGTTGAGCGAATCCCCCTTCACGGCGCGCCGCAGCGCAGAGACAAGACTGTCGACGGGTTGCCGCTGCACTTCGTAGACGAACGCGAGACACTGCGCCGCCGACGGATGGTCCGGGTACATCTGGAACACGCGCTCGGCCCGCTCCGCGGCCCCCTTGGGGTCCCCGCGGCTGCGCCGCTCCGAGCACTCGCGGGCGAGTTCCGCCGCCTTAACGCGGTCGTCGAGGGCATCGGACACCTGGTTGCCGAAGTTCGCGGCCGTGGTCCCCTTCGCCGTGGCGATCCGTTCCCACCCGGCCAGGCCCGACCCGGCATTGTCGACCATGCGCAGCCGCACCACGATGCTGTCGTTGGTCCGGTGCATCCACCCGACGACGTAGCCCGACGCCTGCATGAAGCGGGCAAGGGCCGGCGCGTTGTCGGGGGCAAGCGGGACGCGGCAGTTGAAGCCGGAGGCTTCGAGGGCCTCGCAGATGTTCTCGCTCGAGATGACGCCGATCCGGAACCGGTACTTGAACGTCATCCGATCCCGCAGCGCGTTGGCGAACTCCACGGCGTAGGCCGTGTCGGCGTCGCTCGCCGGAACCGGGGCGAGCACGAGGATGCGTTCGGTGGGCGCGCGGCGCGCCAACTGCGCCTCCGCGGGCTCCGGGGTCGCACCCGCTACGAGAACCGCGCCGACCAACGCGGTGCGGCGGACCAGCCATCCGATGTGCTGCACGCTTGCGACCTCCGATGCCACCCGTGGACTCGTCACCACCGCCAGTGGGCGAAGAGGGATTCGAACCCCCGACTTCCTGCGTGTAAGGCAGGCGCTCTGAACCGCTGAGCTATTCGCCCGTGCACGCCCGGGCTACAGCGCCAAGCCGAGCGGGAACAGCACGCAGTACCCCAACACGAGCAGGATCGGGGCGAGGGTCGTCGACCCGCCGGCAAGGAGAACATACCCCCCAGCCAACGCCACGATCGCGGCCCCGAGCAGCACGAAGTTCCTCGGGCCGAAGCGCAGCTTGGCGGACGACGAGACCTTTTCCGACATAGACACCAATTGCTAACCGGAAGTTCCGGCAACGTCAAGCGTGACCGTCAATTACCCCGCCTTCGGTCGCGTTTTCCGGCACCTCCCAGCCGACATCCAGTTGCGCTCGCCGCACGCGGTCGCGGCGGCGGCGGCGCCACCACACGATTCCCACCGCCAGCGCGGTCAGCCCCCAGAAGAGCGAGAGCGACGTGCCCAGCAGTAGCCAGCCGTACCGCCGCCGCAGGTCGGCATGCCACCCCGCCTCGAGGTCCGCCAGGGTGATGAGATGCGTCTGCCGCACGGCCGTTTCGAAGTCCGGGGCGTCGGCGAGGCGACCGATCAACGGTTCCAGCCCGCGCTCCCCCCCAAGCCGCTCCAGGTAGACCGCCGCCGTCGTGGCGAGGGCATAGGCGGCACGGGCGTGGCTGGGCCCTGCCCGCAACTCCCGGTCGAGCTCGGCAAAGGACGGTGGCCGACCGGTCACGAGGGCCCAGTTCACCGTCAAGCCGTCGAGCCGCTGCCATTCGCCCGCGGCGAGGGCGGCGTACCCCTCGGCGAACCAGAGGGGAAGCCGCCCGGCGACGCGGGCCAGCATCAAGTGAGCCAGCTCGTGGCGGAGCGTGGGGAACGGGTCCCCGCCATCGATCTTGAGCACGATCGTGTTGGACCGCGGGAACGCGGCGGCCCCCGTCCAGGACGGCAGCCGCGCGCGGGTCAGCGAATCGAACCGGGCAGCCGAGCGGGTGACGATGAGGGTGATGGGGAACGGCTCGATGGGCGGCAACCCGGGCCACAGCGTGGCGCCCTCCGCGTACTCCGCCAGGGCGGTGGCGAGCACCTCGTCTCCGGGCCAGTAGACGGCCTGCACTTCCCCCACCCGGACCACCGCCGGTCCCTGCGCGGCCGCGAGGACGAGCAGGGCGCTGGCTAGATGGGCGGCGGGTCCTGCCCCTGCGCCGCGAGTTCCAGCGCCTCCTGACACCGTTTCCCCCAGGGATTGAACCGGTTAGCCCGGTGGCCTTCGTCCCACGTCTGCTGCGCGCCCGCCGCGTCGCCCAGGAGCCACTGCGCCCGACCCAATTCGTAGTACGCCTCGATCAGATTGGGCCCGAGCGCCAGGGTCTTGCGGAAGAACGTCTGCGCGTCCTCGTACATCTCCCGTTCGAGATACACCAGACCGAGATAGTAGTGCGCGTACAGCGTCGCCTTCTTGTCGTTGTCGAGGCGAATCGCCTTGGACAGGTGCTCGATGGCCTCCCCGAAGATCCGCTTCTTCAAGCAGATGTAGCCGACGTTGATGCGGGCGAGGGAATTCGCCGGCTCCTTCATGAGCACGCGCTGGAAGCTCTGCAGCGCCTCGTCATACTCCTCGTTGCGCATCTGGGCCCACCCGAGCAGCGACTCGGCCTGGGTGTCTCCGGGCGAGTACTCCAGCGCCTTGTGGAGCGCCTGGATCGCCGTTTCGTAGTCGCCGAGGGAGATGAGATGCCAGCCCTTTTCGATCAGCGTGGACGCGTCGATGTGGCTCGTGTGGACGGCCGGCGCCTGGCCGGTGAACTGCGGCGCCCGATCTCCGGACTGGCTCTGCTGCAACTGCTTGTAGCGGTCCACCAGCTCGCGAATGTCCTCCTTGAGGGCCGACAGATCCACGATGCCCTGCTCGACGGTCTTGAACAGGGCAATGATCTCGCGCTTGACCGCCTCGCGCTGTTCCGTCGCGCGGGCTTCGTCCAGGCGGTTGGTGATGGCGGTATACCGGGCGCGGAGCGGCGTGACGATCGACTCGGTCATGGCGCAGCCTCCACCGTGAGATCCCGCAGCGCGATTTGTTCCTTCGACGTGAGCAGCCGGGACGCTGCCAGGATGACCACCGTGCGGCTGTCGACGACGACGAGCCCATGAATGAACTCGGCGGCGAGGCCCTGCACCAAGGGGGTGGGGGGGGTGATCGTCCCCGCGGCCACCCTCCGCACGGTGAGGACCGCATCCACGACCAGTCCGACGAGGCCCACGTCGAGTTGCACCACGATCACCCGCGTCTCGTCTCGGACGGGCGCCGGGACCCCCAGGCGCCGCCGCAGGTCGACCAGCGGGACGGCCCGCTCCCCATAGGGGAAGACGCCCTCCAGGAAGGCGGGGGCGTTGGGCAGCGGCGTGGGCTCCTGGTAGCGCAGCACGCGCTCCACTTGGAAGATGGTGAGCGCGAACGACTGCGAGCCGACGCGAAACAGCACGAGCTGAACTTCGTCGCCCGTCGTCATCCGACCACTCCGCCGGTCGCCAGCCGGTCGGCCAGGGCGTTGAGGTCGACCACCGGCACGAGTCGACCGTCGTGCCGAATCCCGTGCGTGGCCCAAGCGGTGCCCCACCCCGCCGGCAGCGCCTCCGGGGACCGGGGCACGAGATCTAGGGCCTCGTCGATTTCCAGCACGAGGCGGCGGCCGGCGGCGCGGACCGCGACGCCCACGGTGCCGGCCGCGTGGGGCGCGGCGCAGCGCCGCAGCAGCACGCCGAGATGCGCGAGGGGCACGAGGTGCCCGCGCACCGCCACCACGCCCCGCACCCCGTCGGCCGTGGCAGGCGCGGGGAACGGGGGGTCGAGTTCGAGCACTTCGTCCACGTCCGCGACGGCCAACGCGAGCGCCTCGTCGCCGCTTCGCACGATCAGGCACCCGCTCACGCGTCGGTCTCCCGCCGGATGGCTGCCTCGACGTGGCCGGCGATCTGGCTCAGCGCCGCCACGGTCCCGGCCCCGCCCGCCTGGATCGCCGCGTGAGGCATGCCGAAGATCACCGAGGTCGCCTGATCCTGCGCGATGCCCACCCCGCCGCCGTTTCGGATCGCTCGTAGCCCGTCCGCGCCGTCCCGCCCCATGCCGGTCAGCACGACGCCAATGGCACGCCGGCCGAACGCCGTGGCCACCGACCGGAAGAGGGGATCGGCCGCCGGACGCACGCCCCACACCGGCGGCCCGCTGTCGAGCCGGAGCCGCGGTCCCTCGGGCGTGAGCTCCACGCGCATATGATAATCCCCCGGGGCTACATACGCCGCGTCGCAGAGGAACGGGGTGCCGTCGTCGGCCTCCACCACGCGCAGGGCGCTGCTCTGGTCCAGCCGCTCGGCAAGGCTGCGGGTGAAGCGCGGCGGCATGTGCTGGACGATCACCACGCCCGCCGTGCCCGTACGCGCCAGCTGCGGCACTAGCTCCGCCAAGGCCCGGGGCCCTCCGGTGCTCGCGGCGATCGCCACCGCGACGCGCGCGCGTCCCTGGACCCCGTAGACGGCGGCCGCAGGCGGTGCGACCGGGGTGCGGGCCAGCATCGGCAGGCGCGTCAGGTCCGCCGTGACCGCTGCGTCGAGCGCCGCCAGCAACGCCGGCCCGATCTGCTCGGCCGGGGCCCGGTCCGGCTCTGCCGGCTTGGCGACGATTTCGACCGCCCCGAGCTCGAGGGCCCGGATCGCGGTCGCCGTCCCCGGCCCGGCATACGCACTCACGACGACCACGGGCCGGGGGGACTCGCTCATGATGTAGCCGATGGCGCCGAGCCCGTCGAGCTTGGGCATTTCCAGATCCATCGTCACCACGTCCGGCCGGAACTGATGCACCCGCTCCAGCGCCTCCATGCCGTCACGCGCGGTCGCGACCACCTGATAGCGGCCCGAGTCCTGGATGACGTCCGTGAGGACGCGGCGCATCAGCGCGCTGTCGTCCACGACGAGCACCGTCGGCGCGGCGTCAAAGCGCTTCGGGCGCACGTCCCACCGAGCGGACCGTGACTGCGCCGGACGCGACGGCAAACCACACCGACCGACCGATCTCGCCACCCACCGCTTCGGCGACGAGCGGGACCTTCTCCAGATCCAGCGCCTGGCGACAGGCGCTCACGTTCCGCTGACCGATCTGGACCGTACCAGCCGGGGTCAGCGCGGTGAACATGGAGGCCCCCCCGACGAGCCGGGCGGTGAGGCGGCCGCGGGTCGCGCCTGCCTTGACCATCTCCGCGATCAGAAACGGCACGGCGGTCTCCGCAAAGCGCGTCGGGTTGGAGCGGTCGCGGGACAGGGCCACCGCCGGTAACACGACGTGCGCAAGCCCGCCCACGCTCGTCGTGGGATCGTGCAGCAGCACCGCCACGCAGCTCCCCAGCCCGAGGCTCGCCAGGGTCCCCGTCGATTGGATGCCGTAGCGGCCCAGCCCGATGACGTGCGCGTCCGCGGTGGAAGCGTCGCTCATGCCGCGCGCCGGTAGATGCGCTCGCGCGCGTCGAGCAGGCGGAACATGCCGCGGGCCTCCCCGACCAGGGTTTCAACCTTGCCGAGGACCAGCACGCCGTGGGGCGCGAGGGCGCGGGCGAACCCCGCGTAGAGGCGCTCCTGACTCGGCCGGTCGAAGTAGATCACCACGTTGCGGCACAGGATGAGGTCATAGGGCGGCGCCGGCGGCGCCTCGCGGAGCAGGTCGTGCCGCACGAAGTGCACGAGCGCGCGGACCGGCGCCACCGCGTCGCGGGGGCCCGGCCCCGTGAAGTAGCGCTGGACGAGCGGCTCGGGCATCTCGTCGAAGGCGCTGGCCGGGTAGCGCCCGGCGGCCGCACGGGCCAGGCTTTCCCGATCCAGGTCGGTGGCATCCACGCACCGCCGGGGCGGCGCGGTGCCCCGGCGTCGCGCCTCCTCGAGCAGCAGGATGGCGAGGGTGTACGGCTCTTCACCTGACGCGCAGCCCGCCGACCAGCAGCGCAGGGTGCCGCCGGTCTCGTCCCACAGACCGGGCAGCGTGCCGGCAGCGAGTGCGTCCCACGTTTCCCGATTGCGGTAGAACTTGGTGACGTTGATCGTGAGCGCGTCGAGCAGCCGGTCGTACTCCGCCGCGTCCGCGGCGAGAATGCGCGCATAGTCGTCGTACGTGTGGGCGCCGCGGGCCCGCATCCGCACGGCGATCCGCCGGCGCAGGCAATTGGGCTTGTAGGCTCCGACGTCGAGCCCGCGCGCACGCGCGATCATCGCCGCCAGCGTCCGAAACCCGACATCGTCCGCGGCCGTCATCACGCGAGCGCGCTCAGCGTCTCCAGGTTCGTGCGCGCCAGCTCGTGCCCCGGGTTGACCGCCAGCGCCTGCCGCCAGTAATCGGCCGCCCGGTCCCGCTCGCCCGCGCGATACGCGAGGTTGCCCAACTTGAAGTACACGTCGTCACCCAGGTCCGCCTGGAGCTTCACCGCACGTTCGTACGCGGCCGCCGCGTCGTCGTAGCGCCCCCGCCGATAAAGCAGGTCCCCCAGGTTCTTCGACAGCTGCGGCACGGCGGGCCCGTCGGAGAGGGCCTGGCGCAGCAGCTCCTCGGCCCGATTGACGTCGCCACCCAGCTCGACCACGACCGCCAGGTTGTTCAGCAGCACCGGGTGATCGGCATGGTGCTCCAGTCCGTCGCGCAGGATGGCTTCCGCCGCCGCGAGGTCGTTCTGCACCGCGGCCGCGAGCGCGCGTCCCCAGTACCAGATCGCCGGCAGCGGCGTCTCGCCCGCAACTTCGCGCGCCCGATCGAGGCGGCCGGCGGCCACCGGCAGATCGCCGCGCTCGAGTGCCACCAGCCCCCAGCCGATCATGATGCGCGGGTCCTGCCGGGCGCGGGTGGCCGCATCCCCAAACACCGAATCCGCCTGCTCCAGCTGCCCCAGTTGCTGGTACGCGACCGCCAGATTGTGGAGCACGGCCGGGCGGGCGCCCAGCAGGTCGGACGCCTGCCGCAGCTCCTCCACCGCGTCCTGCCACCGGGCCTGGCGCAGCGCCACGAGCCCCAGGTGGAACCGGACCTGACCATCGGCGGGCCGCAGGTCGATCACGCGGCGAAACTCGCGGGCGGCCTCGTCCAGCATCCCGGTCTTGTAAAACGCGATCCCGAGGTTGCGGTGCTCCTCAATGCGGCCTTCGCTCACCTCCTGCCGCCGGACGGGCTGCGTCCGGCCGACCCGGTGGGCGAACCCGGCGGAGACCAGCCCGTACAGCGCCTTCCCGCCGTCGAACTCGGTGAGCCCGGCATCCTCGATCACCCGGGCCACGTCGCGCGCGC
This sequence comes from Gemmatimonadales bacterium, assembly GCA_041580775.1. Lineage (GTDB taxonomy): Bacteria > Gemmatimonadota > Gemmatimonadetes > Gemmatimonadales > GWC2-71-9 > JAOTWJ01. Next base: position 21,631 of record JBFGDF010000011.1, on the reverse strand, counting down.
CGTCGAGCAGCGGGACCAGCGATTCCTGCTCGGGCGTCAGCTCGACGTCGGAACTTTTCAGGCGGTCCCGCTCGATCTCGAAGATCAGATCGAACGACGGGATCTTCTTCTCGATCAGGCTCCACTCGTCCACCCGGCGCGCCCCCTCGAGGAGGAGGGACTCGGGGTTGATCGACACCAGGAACTCCTCGTGCTCCGGCCGCACGTCGGTCTCGAACTTGAACGTGCCCTGCGTCCACGTGAACAGGAAATACACCGCTTCCTCAATCTGCAGGCGCATATAGCGCTCGAGTTCCCCCCGCGAGAGCGCGCCGTCCTCCACGAGAATCCGCCCGAGCCGCTTGCCGCGCTCCCGACTCTGTCGCTCGATCGCGGACTCGAGCGCTTCCGGCGACAGCTTGCCGTGCTTGACGAGGATGTCGCCCAGCCGGTCCCGCCGGTTGACGATGGAGGCATAGGAGATGCGGCCGCGCTCGAAGTAGACGTATCCGAAGTTGTTGCGGTCGGCGATCGAGAGACAGCCGGTCTTCTGCCCGAGCGCGAGCAGCTGCAGCACGTCGGGCAGCGACGCCTCCTTCAGGCTGCCTTTGATGGCCATCAGATCATCTCCTCCAGCAGCCGATCCCCCACCGCCGGCCAGTGCCAGATCACCTTTTCCCGGCTGCGCACGCCGCCCGTCGCCGCCACCACCACGCCGCTGCTCCGCGGGCGCGCCGCCGGCTGCGGCGCGGGTTCGCGGGCTCCCTCGAACAGCGTGCGCGCAAACGCCAAATCCGCCGCGGCACCCTGGGCCTCGGCTTCCGTCACCAGCCGCTGCACCATGCCCGTCACCGCCCGCAGCGAGGCTGCCGGCCGGCCCGCGAGGTACGCGGCGAGATCGGGGTCGGCCTCGCCGAGCCGGCCGGCCAGCTCACGGGTGGCCACCGCGGACCGGAGCTCGCGATCGGGCACCCCGATCTCCACGACCAGTCCCCCCTCCAGCCGCGACACCAGCCGATCGTCGAGCCCGTCGAGAGTGCGCGGGGCGGCGCTCGCGGTGAACACCAGCTGCCGCTGCTGGGTGAGCAGCGCGTTGAACAGATGGAACAGCTCTTCCTGCGACCGCTGCTTCTGCGCCAGCAGCTGCATGTCATCGAGGAGAAACGCCGTCACCCGTCGATACCGGGAGCGCCACTGTTCCAACCGCCCCCGTTCGATCGCCTGCACCAGCTCGTCGAGGAAGTCCTGCGCCGACAGGCACGCCACCAGGGCGCCGGGGCCGGCGGAGAGCGCATGCCCGATACCGTGCAGGAGATGCGTCTTCCCGACGCCGGTCGGCCCCACGATGACCAGCGGGTTGTACGCCGCGCCGGGGGTCTCGGCCACCGCGCGGGCCGACGTGAGGGCCAGCTGATTCGACGCCGTCCCCACGAAGTCCTCGAAGGCCCACGACGCCGACGGCCCCGGCGGGGGGGCGAGGCCGTCCCGCGCCGCCTGCACGACCGCCTCCGCATCCGTGAGCCGATCGGGATCGCGGAACACCGGGTCGCCGGCCCGGCCCGGTTCGAGCAGCACCATCTCCCGCTCCAACTCCTGCAGGCGCTCGACATCCTGCTCGAAGGCGCGCACGGCGGTCTCCGTCCCGACCGGCGTCTCCTGCGCCAGCAGCGCGCCGAGCCGCGCCGTCCGATAGCCGTGGCCCTCCCAGTACACCACCGCTTCCTGCAGCCGGCGCCGCCACGTGTCGACCTGTTCGGCGAGCGCGCTGCCGACGGTATCGAGAAAATCCGCGAACTCGTCTCCGCCCCCCGGCGCCGCGGTGGCCGGCGCCGCCTCGACGCCCGCGTGGGCCAGCGCCGTCGCCTCCAGGCCCAGCAGGGTCCGCGCCCCCTCCGGCGTGAGCGCGCCCTCGTTGACCGCCTGGAACGCAATCAGGCGATTCAGCAGGCCGAGCAGCTCGCGGACATTCCGCGCCTCGTAGTGGGCCACTGCGGAGAGCACCGCCTGTTCGAAATCCACGCCGCGCTCTTCGGCCTTCCGTCGCAGGATCGCGAGCCGCGTTTCCAATTCGGGGGCCCCGATGTCCACCACCAGCCCGCCGGCAAAGCGGGAGATGAGCCGCTCGTCGAGCTGCTCGATGTCCTGCGGCGGGCGATCGCTGGCCAGCACGACCTGATGGCCCAGCTCCGTCAGGCTCGTGATCAGCCGCAGCAGCTCGGCCTGCGTCTCGAGCCGTGTCGCCAGGAACTGGACGTCATCGATCAGCACGACGTCCACGTGCTCGAACCGGTGGCGGAAGGCCTCGCCCTGCCCCGCGGCGACCGCCGCGTGGTAGGCCTCCACAAATTCTTCGAGCGTGAGATACTCGACGGCGTGGGCCGCCGATCCGCTCGCGGCACAGGCCCCCACGGCCAGCAGCAGATGCGTCTTCCCGAGTCCACTGGCACTGTAGATGAACAGCGGATTATAGACGCTCCCGGGGCTCTCGGCGACGCGCCGGGCCGCCGTCACGGCCAGCCGGTTGCTGGGGCCGACGACGAACGAGTCGAACGTGAACCGGGGGTTGAGGGAACCGCTCACGCGGGCCGTTCCTGGCTGAGCTTGCGCAACACGCGCTCCGAGATGGCCCGCAGCGTCTCGAACACCCCCTGCCCCGACACGGCCGCGGCCGGATAGCTCGGGACGCTGCGGAAATTCAGCTGCTCATCGAGCTCCGCCGCCGTGAGGATGAGGTCCGACGGGAGATCCTGCTTGTTGTACTGCAGGACGAGCGGCACCACCCGGACATCGAGTCCCTGTTCCAGGAGATTGGCCTGCAGGTTCTGGAGACTCTCGAGATTCTCGTCGAGTTGGCGCGCCTGACTGTCGCCGACGAACACGACCCCGTCCGCCCCCTGGAGCACCAGCTTGCGGGTCGCGTTGTAGTACACCTGTCCCGGCACCGTATAGAGTTGGAAGCGGGTCGTGAATCCCGAAATGGTGCCCAGCTCGATCGGCAGGAAGTCGAAGAACAACGTGCGATCGGTATGCGTGGCCAGCGAGACCATGCGTCCGCGGCGGTCGTCCGGCACACGCCCGTAGATGTACTGCAGATTCGTCGTCTTGCCCGAGCGCCCCGGGCCGTAGTAGACGATCTTGCAGGTGATCTCGCGGGTCGTGAAGTTGACGAGCGACATACCGCCTTACCGAAACAGGGTAGCCAGGCTCTCGTTGAGTTCCCGCTCGAAATCCGCGGCCAGCACCGGCGCGCGCGGGGTCGGCGCGGGCGCCGCCGCAGCGAGATCCGCCACGAGTTCCTCGAAGAATAACTGTACGAGCCCGATGGACGAGTCGTAGCCGTACACGACCAGAGCGAGCAACGGGCCGCGCGGCGACGTGAAGCGGGCGAGGAACACCCCGTGCCGCTGACTCTCGTGACTGAGCGCCCGGAACTCGCCTTCCTCCAGCAGCCGCGCGAGCTCGCCGGTGGACGCGGCGATGCCCGACGCCAGCGCCGCCGCCGACATCACGTCGACCGCGCGCGTGAACCCGTGCTGGGCCAGTACCTGCCCGGCCGGCGTGAGAATGAGCGTGAGCCGCGCCCCCGACTCGGACACGAAGTGCTCGAGCGGCCCCGCGAGCCAGGGCTCCACCACGCGCGTCCGACTCATCGGACCTCCGCCCCGCCCCGCAGCAGTTCGAGTCGCACGAGTCCCACGTTGACCCCCGGCTCCGCCACGGCGACCAGCACCAGGCGCTCCCGCACGGCGAGCATGAGCAGGGCCCCGCGTTCCGCCTCCAGGTGCAGAAAGCCCGGCTGCCCGATGCCGCTCGTCCCGGTCGCTCGCGCCATCCGCTGCACGAGCGACGCGGCGAGCGCCGCCACGGCGTTCGCGCGGACCCCCTCCATCACGGCATCGGCCACCACCAGGCCGTCGTCCACGCCGACGAGCAGCACCCCGCGCACGCCGCGGACCCGGGTCACGCGGTCGAGCACCTCCTGCAACCGGTCCGTCACCGCTGCGCCTCCACCCACACGCGCGCGGCCGTGGCCGCGCGCCGCGCCAGCAGCCCCACGCGACCGGCGGGGATGGCGCGCTCGCGCTTCACCAGGAGCACCGTATCGGACGTCGGCAAAGAGACGTGCAGATGGCCGTCCGCCGCTTCGACGACCAGGCTGCGCCAGTCGCCGAGTTCCAACAGCCGGGCGGCGCGCGTGGCCTCCCGCGCCGCCCCGGCCACGTACCCAGCGACCTCCTCGGCGACATCCTCGTCCGACGGATCCCGGAGGGCTCCACCCAGCACCAGGCCGCGCTCGCTCACCAGCAGCAATCCGTGATCGGCGCCCTCGAAGCCCGCGAAGATGTCCGCTCCGGCGCGGAGCCGGATCTCCGCCTCCAATCTGGCCGCCTCTTCGCGCACCGCATGCAGGGCCTGGACGACGCTCGGATCAGTCGGATTCTCGGACAGCGCCGTCTCGAGCCGATCCAGGGCGGTGTCGAGGTCGCCCTCCTGGAAGGCCAGGAACGCCAGTCCCTTCAGCGCGCCGACGTGCCGCGGCGCCAGCGCGAGCGCCCGCGCCCAGGCGTCGCCGGCCGCCGCGCCATTCCCGGCATCGATCAGGATCCGCGCGTGCAGATCGTGGGCGTCGGCGTGTCCACCGTGGCGCTCGAGGCCGGTCTGGACCACGCGGACCGCCGCGTCGAGCTGGTCGGCCGCCCGCAGGGCTTCGCCGAGTCGGAGAAACGCGAGGCTGTCGGGGTCACGCGCCAGTTCGGCCGTCAGGGACCGGATGTCATCCGCCATGGCGACCCCGCAGGTAGTCGTGCAGCCGTCGGGCCGCGGCGGTGGCGGCCGTGACGGCCGCGCGGTCCGCGTCGCCGACGCCGTCCTCCTCGAGGCGGCTCCACCGGACCCACCAGGAGACAGCATCCTGGAACCGCCCCTGCGCCGCCAGCGCGTCGCCCAGCAGCCGGTGCGCGCCAGCCAGCGCGGGATCGAGTCCGAGCGCCCGCCGGGCCGCCAGCTCGGCCTCGCGCGGGCGGCCGGCCGCCAGCTCGGCACGGGCCGCGAGCACGTGCACCGCCGCATTCTGCCCGTGCACCGCGGCGAGCGCCTCGGCCTCGAGCCGCGCCCCTTCCGCGTCCCCTTCCGCGAGCAGCCGCCGGATCAGCGCCACCGAGTCATCGAGCGCGGCCACCTCGCCGTCCCGCGGGCTGTCGCGTCGCTGATCCTCGAGTGTCACCACCCCGCTGGAGTAGAGGCCGAACACGGTCTTCGCCACATCGAACTCCGACCGCCCGATGAGCGCCGCGATCTCGCGCAGATCGCGGGCGCCGTCGATCGACCCGAGCACTTCCCACTCGGCCGGGTGCAGATCGAGCGCACCCTCACTCGACTCGCCGCCGGGCGCGAGTGCCGGGACGACGCCGAGATGCGGGATCTGCCGCTCGATCCGCGACCACTCGTCGATGCGACGGGCCCCCTCCATCAGGAGCGCCTCGGTGGGGATGCGGGCGGTGGCCTCGACGCGCAGCTCCGTGATCGGCCCCTCGGAAAAGGAGAAGTAGCCTTCCCGCCACCCGATGACTTCGAACACGACCTCCTCGATCTGGAGCCGGACCTGGCGCTCGAGCTCTCGCTGTCCGAGGACCCCCTGGTCGACGAGGATCTCGCCGAGGCGGCGGCCGTCACCGCGGGTCTGGAGGTCGCGGGCCATCTGCAGCTCCCCTTCCGTCACGCGCCCTGCCCGCACGAGGAGTTCCCCCAGCGGGTGCGGGTTCGACCGGATTTCGGCTGCGACCACCGCGCCCCGGTCGAAGTAGACCGTCCCCTGATTGCGTCGCAACGGTGACGTGACCCGGAGGACGCCGGTCTTCCGGCTCAGCTCGAGGAGCTGGAAGACGTCGTGGAGCCCGAGCTCCCGCAGCGGCCCTTCGATCGCCATGTCAGGCCGCCTCGGTCCGGAAGATGTGCTGCAGATCGAGCGCCGTGCGGGCGTGTCGCCGCGCCTTCTGGGCGAGCGGGCCCGTCGGGTCGAGCGCGACGACGCGCTCCCAGCAGCGGACCGCGTCGGCATAGCGCCGACGCTGTGCCAGGGCGACCCCGGCATAGAAATGCGCAGGGACGTGGTGCGGGTCGAACGCGGTCACCCGGGCGAACGCGTGTTGGGCCGCCTCCAGTCGACCGTCTTCGACCAGCGCCTGGGCCAGCGCGAAGACCGCGCCCACGTCGGACGGATCCGCCAGCAGGAAATCGGCGAGCAGGTTGACAGCCTCACGCGGGCGCTCGGTGCGGCGCAGCACACGGGCGAGCGCGAGCACGGCTTCCCGATAGGTCGGCAGCCGCTCCAGGGCGGAGCGATACATCGCCTCGGCGGCCGCCATGTCGCCGCGCCGCCCGTGCACGTCGCCCAACGCGAGGGCCGCCTGCACGAGCCGCGGATCGACGCCCAGCGCGGCTTCGTAGGCCTGGCACGCCGCGGCGAGATCGCCCGCTCCGGCAGCGATGTCCCCTTCGAGCTTGAGGAACTCGGCGCGTTCCGGGGCCAGCGCGCGGGCCCGCCGCAGCGCCTCGAGCGCGGCGGCGGGATCACCGCCGGCGCGGCGGACCTCGGCGAGCAGAAACAGGAGGCCGGCATCGTCCGGCGTTTCCTCGACGAGCGTTTCCGCGTCGGCCGCCGCCTCGCGCCCCCGCCCGAGGTTCACCAGGGCCCGCACCTCCCCGGCGCGGGCCTCCCGGTGGTCCGGGACCTGGGCGCGCACCGCGCGGAAGCGCTCGAGCGCTTCGCCGTGGAGGCCGCGGCGCACAAAGATCTCCGCGCTCAGGAGCGTGGCTTCCGTTTCGTCAGCGCCGCGGGTCACGGCGCGCGTGCACTCGGCGGCCGCGAGATCGAGCAGTCCCTTGGACACGTAGTCCCGGGCCAGGGCCAGCGGATCGCCGCTGGGCGCCGCCGCCGTGGCTCGCAGCGGGCGATTCAACTCCCGGAAGATCTGGTCGAGCACCGCGGGGTCGAACTGCAGCGTCTGTCGGGCCAGCTCCGTACTCACGTCCGCCGAGATCTCGGGGGCGACGGCGATCGTGGCGTCATCGAACTGCACGTCGATGGCGAGGCGGAACTTCTGGGGCACGTAATACGGGTCGAGCGTCTGCGCGCGGGTCACGGCGCGCAACGCCCCATCGAAATCACCGAGGGCCGAAAGCGCGAAACTCAAGTTGTAGTGCGCTTCCGCCGAGTCGGGATCCCCCTCGATCGCACGGGCAAACGCGTTCCGCGCATCGGCAGTCCGCCCGAGCTCGTTCAACACGAGGCCGATCCCGTTCCACGCCGCCGCTGACGCGGGCTCGAGATCGAGCACCTGGCGGTACGCCTGGAGCGCCAGCTGGAACCGCCGCAACTGGCTCAGCAGCAGGCCGAGGTTCAGCCGCGGCACGGTGAGCCCGTCGTTGGCGCGGACGGCCTCGTGCAGGAGCCCCACGGCGTCCTCGTGCCGACCTTCGTGCGCGAGCGTCACCGCCAAGTTGTTCCGCGCGAGCGCATACTCCGGCACCAGGTCCAGCGCCCGGCTGAACCCGGCCACCGCGTCGGCGGCGCGGCCCAGCTGGTGGAGCGTCACACCGTACTCGTTCCACAGCTTCGGGGACTCGGGCAGGTCACGCAGCAGCGTCTCGTAGAGATCGTGCGCCGCGGCGTAGTCGCGGCGCAGCAGGTGCACCTCGGCCATCGCCTGGAGGGTCAGCCCGCGGTCTTCCCCGTGCTCGAGCCCGAGCCGATACTCCCGGAGCGCATCCGTGTAGTAGCCCTTCTGCCGGAACGCCAGCGCCAGGTTGTAGTGGGCCAAGGGGCGGCCTTCGGCCACCTCCGGGACGAGCTCGGTCGGGACGCCGACCGAGGCGCTGCGGCGTCCCGTCGCATACCGCTCCAGGGACAGGTTCGTCTGGGCCCGGCCGAAGGTGGGATTCAGGCGGATCGCGCGGTTCATGGCCTCGCGCGCCTCCTGGTGCCGCCCGACTTCGCCGTATACGAACGCCAACAGGTGGTGCGCGTCCGCGTGCTCCGGATTGAGGGCCACCGCGCGTTCCAGGGCGGCGATCGCATCGGCGTTGACACCCCGGTTGTAGAGCGTCTCCCCCAGGTAGAAATGCGTTACGCTGCTCTCGGGATCGAGCTCCCGGGCGCGCGTGAACCACTCGGTGGCCGTCTCGAGGTTGCCGCGCTGCTTCTCGACCAGCCCCAGTTGCAGCAGGACGCGCAGATCGTCCGGATTCGCCTCCAGCAGCGCGACGAACTCCTGGATGGCCGCGTCGGGCTGCCCGACAGACGCACACGCCCGGCCCAATTCCCAGCGGGCGCTCCGGTCGTCGGGATCGTCCCGCAGCCGCTCGCGCAGCTCGGTTATGCGGCGGTCGTAGTAACCCGACTGCTTGTAGGCGATCTCCAGGTTGCGCTGGGCGACCTGCATCTTGGGGTCGAGCTCGAGCGCCCGGGCGAAGGCCCCGATGGCGTCGTCGGCCAGCCCCTTCTGGTAGAACAACACCCCGAGGTTGTTGTGCGCCCCCGGGTCCGACGGATCGATCCGCTGGGCGAAGGAGCGCAAGACGTCGCGCTCGCGGGGAGACAGCCCGGTGCGGCTCATCGGTCAGCCGATGCGGATCGCGTCGAAGATCGCCTTGAGGGACGCCAGATCCGGGAGCAACAGGAAGTGGCCCTGCAGCACACGGTTCGCCTCGGAAAAATGGAAATCCGTCTCGACGCAGAACACGAAGTCGCGGTCCTGCCCGAAGTTGAGGTAGGTCGTGGTGAGCACGGCGCCAGACAGGTCCACGACCAAGCTGGGGACCGAGGGCAGCAGCATCATCCCCATGAAGTCCGAGAGCGCATTGAGATAGGCCCCCCCGAGGATGTTGCCCGCTTCCTTCAGGCTCGACTGCTCCAGCTCGGCGAAGGTCTGCGTCGTGCCCGCGGGCCGCCGCAGCAGCAGATCGCACAGGAGCCGGGCGTTGTCATCCGGCAGGATGAGCAGGGTCCGCCCGGTCAGGTCGCCGAGCACGTGCATCAGGACGGCGGCGATGACGGTCTCCGGGTCCCCGAGCGTGTCGGGGACGTCTTCCAGCCGCGTGATGCTGATCTCCGGCACGCTGATCATGATGCGCCGGTTCGTGAGCTGCGACAGCGCCGTCGCCGCGTGCCCGGCCCCGATGTTGGCGACCTCGCGAAGCGCGTCGAGCTGCAGCTCCTTCAGGTCACGCAGGTCTTCCATGCCCTGTCCTCCTGGACGTGTCGGGTCAGGCGAGTCCGCCGGCATCGAGAATCAGGACCGGGTCCCCGTCCCCGAGCACCGTCGCGCCGCTGAAGATCGGCAGCGTCCCCCGGGGGGGCCGGAATGACTTTACTACGATCTCCCGCTGGCCTTCCATGCGGTCGATCACCAGACCGGTGCGGCGGTCACCCAGCTGCAGCACGACGACCGGCCGGCGTGGTGGGGGCTCGCCCTCGATCTGGAGCAGCTCCCGCAAGTGCACCAGGGGCAGCAACTCGTCGCGCAGCAGGAGCGCGTCGCGTGTCTCGAGCCGGGTCACGCGTCCAGCGTCCAGCTCCACCGTCTCGGCGACGTGCGTGAGCGGCAGCGCGTACCGCTCGGCGCCCACCCGGGCAAGCAGGGCCGGCACGATGGCCAGTGTCGGCGGCAGGCGGAGCGTGAAGGTGGTCCCGACCCCCGGCGCGCTCTTGATCTCGACCGATCCGCCGAGTTCCCGCATGCGGGTGAGCACCACGTCCACGCCGACCCCGCGCCCCGAGACCTCCGACACCTGCCCGGCCGTGCTGAAGCCCGACCGCCCGAGTACCCGGAGCACGAGGTCGTCGGTCACCTCGTCCGTCGCCCCATCCACCACCCCCCGGGCCTTCGCGTCGGCCAGGATCCTGGCGCGGTCGAGTCCGCGCCCGTCATCCGAGACGACGATCGTCACGGCGCCGCGATCGCGCAGGGCGGCGAGCACGATGTGGCCCGCCGCCGGCTTCCCCGCGGCCTCGCGCTCCTCCGGCGGCTCGATGCCGTGGTCCACGGCGTTCCGCAACAGGTGCACCAGCGGGTCACCGATTTCGTCGAGCACCGCGCGGTCGAGCTCGATCTCCTTCCCCTCGACCGTGAAGGCGACCTGTTTGTCCAGCTGCCGGCTGAGATCACGGACCAAGCGGGGAAAGCGATCGAAGACCTGCCACACGGGGGTCATGCGGGCCTGCAGGATCTCGGTCTGGATCCGTTGGGTCAGGGCCGAGAGCGTGGCCACGTCCTCCGCCAGGGCCTGATCGCCGCGCGCGGCCGCGAGATGCTCCAGGCGCCCGCGCGCCGTCACCAACTCCCCCACGACGTTCATCAGGGTATCCAGCCGCCGCAGATCCACCCGGAGGTGGCGCGTCCGCCCGGCGTCCCGGTCGCCTTCCGCCACCGCTTCGCCGGCGTCGATGGCGATCCGATCGACATCGCCGGCGGACCGAATCTCGCGCTCGATCGTCGCCGCGTCGGCCGTGGCGTCGAGGCGGAATGCGAACCGACCGTCGAACGCGTCGCTTTCGATCGCGGCCGGGGCGGGCTCCACGGCGAGCACGGTGCCGAGCGCGGCCATCCGTTGCAGCACGAGCGCGGCGCGCGCGCCCTTGAGCGGCGAGTCGGCCCGCAGGATCACCTCGATCCGCCGACCTACCCCCACCGGGGCGGCGACGAACGAGATGCGGCGGGGCCGGGCCTTGGGCTCCGCGGCGTGAGCACCCGCCGCGTCATCGAGCGCCCCGAGGAGCGGCTCCACGTCCACCGCGGTGTCGCGCCCGCCGACCGATGCCTCCACGAGCGCCTCGAGGGCGTCGGCCGTGCGAAACAGCAGCTCGAGCTCCTCGTCCGTAACGGCGCGCTGACCCTGCCGGAACCGATCGAGCAGCGTCTCGGCCCGATGCGCCAGGTCAGCGACCCGGGCGTACCCCATGGTCGCCGCCATGCCCTTAATGGTGTGGACGGCGCGGAAGATCCCCGCGACCGGCTCCGGCTGGTCGGGATGCTGCTCCCACTCGAGTAGCAGGCGGTTGAACGTGAGGAGATGGTCCCGGGTCTCGGTCCGGAACAGCTCCGCGTACTGGGAGAGGTCCATGCCCTACCCGAGCACCCGCTGGACCGCCTCCAGAACGCGAGAGGGCTGGAACGGCTTGACCACGAAGTCCTTCGCGCCCGCCTGGATCGCCTCGACCACGAGCGCCTGCTGGCCCATGGCGCTGCACATCAGGATGCGCGCGCTCGCATCGAACTTGACGATCTCGCGCACGGCGTCGATGCCGCCCATGTCGGGCATCACGATGTCCATCGTCACCAGGTCGGGCTTGACCTGCTTGTACTTTTCGACCGCCTGCAGCCCGGTCTCGGCCTCGCCGACGATCTCAAAGCCCGCCTGCGTGAGGATGTCGGAGATCATCGTGCGCATGAAGATCGCGTCGTCGCAGACCAGCACGGTGTGGCTCACACGTCCTCCTGAACAGTCAGCAGCGGCCCCAGCAGGGCATCCAGAGCGAGTACCACAAAGGACCGACCGGCGTGGCGCCCGACCGCCGCGACGACCCGCGGATCGATCCCCACCAACTCCTCGCGGTCCGCGAGCTCCACCGCGCCCGGCGGCACGAGATCCAACACCTCATCGGCCGCGAGCGCGACCGTCGTGGCGCCCCACTCCAGCAGGATGAGCGCGCCGCCCTCGACCCCCGGCCCGCGCGCCAACAGACGGGCCCCGTCCACCAGGGTGACGAGCTCGCCGCGCACGTTGATCAGCCCCTCGACGGGCGGGGGCGCGCCGGGGATCCGGGTGGCCCGCTGGGGCGGCAGGATTTCCCGCACGGTGGCCGCCGGGGCCGCACAGGCCCAATCACCGATGCGGAACAGCAACAAACGCCCCGAAAAGTCGTCCATCTTATTTAAAGAAGCGAAGATAAGCCAGCGGGGCCGGGTGAGCAAGCAACCCAGATTCACCACACGCGGCGGCCAGTGCCCCGCGGAGATCATCCGGCCACTCGGCCCGCAACGTGAGCCAGACGCGGGTCGCCGGATGGGCAAACGCGAGGTGCGCGGCGTGCAGCGCTTGCCGGGGGGCGAGCCGCTCGAGCGCCTCGGCCTCCGGGCGCTGCGCCCCGGTGACCCGCCGGCTGCCGCCCCCGCCATAGACGGGATCACCCACCACCGGATGGCCCACGTGCGCAAGGTGGACGCGAATCTGGTGCGTCCGCCCGGTGGCGAGCCGGACCCGGACGAGATCGCACGCGGCGAAGCGCGCGACCGGCTCTACCGTGCTCCGCGCCGCTCGCCCCGTGGCGACGACAGCCATGCGCTGGCGGTCGCGCGGGTGGCGCGCGATGGGCGCGTCGATCTCGAGGGGCGCCGGGACGTGACCCCACACGAGCGCCGCGTAGTGCCGCTCGATCCGGCGCAGGGCGATGGCCCGGGCCAGGCGCCGGTGGGCGTCCTCGGTCTTGGCCACGATGATCAGCCCGGACGTATCCCGGTCCAGCCGGTGGACGATGCCGGGCCGGTCGACCGGCCCGCCGGCCAGGGGGATGCCCCGCGCCACCAGTGCGTTGACCAAGGTCCCTTCCCGATGCCCGGGCGCGGGATGCACCACGAGGCCCGCCGGCTTGTCGAGGACAAGCAGGTGCTCGTCTTCGAACACGACGGCGAGCGGGATCGGGTGGGGGGTGATCGGGCGTGGCGGGTCCGCGGGGGGAAACCGCACGTCCACCCGGTCGCCGCGCAGCAGCGGCCGGCTCGCACGACCGGCCACCCCGTTGACGTGCACCGCCCCCCGCGCGATCAGCCGCGCGGCTTGGGTCCGGGAGAGCGACAGCTGCTGAGCGAGAAAGCGGTCGAGCCGCTCGGTCTCGGCGGCCACCACGGTGAACGTGACGACGTCGCCCGCCGGCGGCCCAGAGTCAGGGAGAGAGTTCGGCGGCGTCGGCCGGTCGGGTCGCTGGCTCACTGTCGCGTCCCTCGTTCCAGAGCACCAACGCGAGCGCCACCGCGCCGCAACTCACCGCCATATCGGCGACGTTGAACGTGGGCCAATGAAAGGAGCCGATCCACACGTCGATGAAATCCACCACCCCGCGGGCGCTGCGCAGGCGATCCAGCAGGTTGCCCACGGCCCCGCCGCAGACGAGCGCCAGCGCCACCAGGCGAAACGTCTGGCCCGGCTTGGTCTGCCGCACCATCGTCCCGAGGACGATCAGCGCGACGACGGCGAGGACGGCGAACACCCAGCGCGAATGCGCGCCGACGTGGATGCCGAACGCCGCCCCGGGATTGTAGACCAGCCGCAGACTGAGCCAGTCGCCGAGCAGGAACACCGGCACCCGGCCGAGCCGCGCGACGGCCAGCTGCTTCGTGATGACATCCAGGACCAGGACGCCGAACAGAACCCCCCAGAACAGCGACCGTCTAGCGCCGCTTCCCACTGTCTTCCTCCTTGGCCTTGCACTTGATGCAGAGCCGCGCGTGGGGCAGCGCGTCCAGTCGCTCGAACGCGATCTCGTCGCCGCATTCGTGGCATTGGCCAAACGTGTCCGGCGAGCGGTACAGCCGCCGGAGCGCCTCGTTGACGTGCCAGAGGTAACGCCCTTCCTTGGAGGCGAACAGGAACTCCTTTTCACGCTCCATCGCGTCGGTCCCCTGGTCGGCCATGTGGAAGGAGTAGGAGGACAGGTCGCCGTCGGAATCCTGCAGCGTGCCGGCGAACGACTTGCCGTACACGCCGAGTTCCTTCATGACCCGCGCCCGCTCTTCCAGCAGTCGCTTCTCCAGGTGTGTCAGCTGCTTCTTGTTCATCTCCCCATCCCGCCTGAAGATCAGGCCGTAGTGCTGGACGGCCCCGCCGCAGCGTGCCGCTTGAGTGCGATCACGACGCGACGTCCGTCGATATCGGTCGCCTCGTGCACATCCGGGTCAGCGATGTCCCGCCCAATCGCCACGTGTCGGGCCAGCGTCTCCCCGGCGATGAACCCCTGGAACGCCTCCGACGCCGCTACGACCTCGCCATCCCCCGAAACACTTAAGATAATGCGGGTACTGTATTCATACCCAGCCTCCTTCCGGAGGCGCTGAATCCGATTGACCACCTCGCGGGCGAGCCCTTCGCGCCGCAGCCCATCCGTCACGACCGGATCGAGCGCCACGACGAAGGGCCCGTCGCTCTGGACGAGCCAGTCGGTCGCCACCTCCCGCTCGACGACCACGTCTTCCGGCTGGAACCGGAACTCCCGCCCGTCCGACGCCCGGCGCACGTCCCGGCCCGCTTCGAGCGCTCGCAGGGCGTCGTCGTCGAGTCCCGCCGCCACCTGCGCCGCCGCGGGCGTGTCCTTGCCATAGACTTTCCCGAGGGTGCGGAAATTGGGCTTGCCGCGCAGGCGCACCAGATCCTGGTCAGCGACCACGCTCACGCCCTTGACGTTCACCTCCGCCGCGAGCACCGGGAGCAGCTCGGCGAGCACCGCTCCGCGCACGCCCGCCGGCACGGCAACCCGCAACGCCGCCAGCGGCTGCCGCACCCGGAGCCCGGCCGCGTCGCGGGCCGCGCGCGCCAGCGTGGCGAGGCGGCGGATCGCCTCCATGGCCGCCGCGAGCGCCTCGTCCGGACGACCGCGCGCCTCGGGCATGCGTTCGAGATGCACCGAGCGGCCGGTGAGCCGCCGGTGCAGCGCGTCACTCAGGAAGGGCGCCGCCGGCGCCAGGGTCCGACTCACCGTCACGAGTGCGTCATACAGCGTCGCCAGCGCGGCGGGGTCGGCCCGCGCATCCGGCGCCCAGAACCGGCCGCGGTTGATCCGGACCCACCAGTTCGACAGATCCTGATCGCAGAACTCCAGCAGGGCGCGCACGCCCGCGGTGACGTCGTACCGGTCCCACGCCGCCCGCACGTCGGCCACGACCCGGTCCAGCCGGTCGGCCAGCCAGCGGTCGACGAGCGGGCGCGTCGCCAGGGCCGGGGCCTCGGCCGGGGCCCAATCCTCCGCGTACAGCGCGAAGAAGCCGTACGTATTGCGGAGCCGATGCAGCGAGCCGCCCGCGACTTCCTGGATCCCCGCGGGATCGAAGCGCTTGGGCAGCCAGACCTGACTGGATGCCAGGAGGTAGAGCCGCACGGTGTCGGCTCCGTGATCGGCCACGGCCGCCCACGGGTCCACGGCGTTGCCGAGTCGCTTGGACATCTTGCGTCCCTCGGCATCGAGCACCATCCCATTCACGATCACGTGGCGGTAGGCCGGACCGTCGAACAGCCCGGCCGCAAGCGCGAGCAGCGAGTAGAACCAGCCACGGGTCTGGTCCAGCCCTTCGCAGACGAAGTCCGCGGGGAAATGCCGCCGGAACGCGTCCTCGTGCTCGAACGGCCAGTGCCACTGGGCGTAGGGCATCGCCCCGGAGTCGAACCACGCGTCGATCACTTCGGGCACCCGCCGCATGACCGCGCCGCACCTGTCGCATGCGAAGGTCACCGCGTCGACCCCCGGCTTGTGCGGGTCGAAGTCGTCGCCAAGCGGCGTGCCCGTGCGCTCGGCCAGCTCGGCGTAGGCGCCGATGACCGTCACGTGCGTCGCATCGGCCTCACAGCGCCACACCGGCAGCGGCGTACCCCAAAACCGGTCGCGCGAGAGCGCCCAGTCCACGTTGTTCTCGAGCCACTCGCCAAAGCGTCCCGTGCCCACCTCGGGCGGATACCAGCGCACGTCGGCGTTGATGGCCAGCATCCGCTCCCGGAACGCGGTCGTGCGCACGAACCACGACCGGCGGGCGTAGTAGATCAGCGGGGAGTCGCACCGCCAGCAGAACGGGTACGTGTGCTCGTAGCCCTCGGGCTCGTAGCGGCCGAACAGCTTGCCTTCCGCCTCGAGCCGTGCGGCAATCACGGGATTCGCTTCGAAGACGGTGCGCCCGTTGATCGCCTCCCAGCGAGTGCCGGTGAAGCGCCCGGCGGCATCGACCGGATTGAAGAAGGCCAGCCCTTCGCGTTGCACCGTGGCATAGTCATCCGCCCCGAACGCGGGGGCGAGGTGCACGAGGCCGGTCCCCTCCTCGCTCGTGACGAACTCGCCGGCGACCACGCGAAACGCCTGCGCGGCATCCACGGGGACCGCATCCAGCAGCGGCTCGTACCGCCAGCCAACGAGCTCCCGTCCCGCGTACTCGGCGACCTGCGGGAACTCCGCGAGCCGGCGTCCGTGCGTCGCGCCCGGCACGGCCTGCGTCTCGGCGATCCCCCGCTCCACCACCACCAACCGGCCGTCCACGTCCAGCTCGACGTAGCGCAGGTCCGGGTGAACCGCCACGGCCACGTTCGCGGGCAGCGTCCACGGCGTCGTGGTCCACACGAGGAGATGCCGCGGCCGCCCGTCCGGCGCGGGGTCGCGCAGTCGGAACAGCACGTAGATCGACGGGCTGCGGTGGGTCGCGTACCCCATCGCCAGCTCATGACTCGAGAGCGCGGTGCCGCAGCGGGGGCAGTAGGGCAGAACCTTGTGGCCTTCGTACAGCAGGTCCCGCTCGTGGAGCTGCTTGAGCAGCCACCACACCGACTCGATGTACTCGCGCGTGTAGGTGACGTAGGCGCGGTCGTACTCCAACCAGTACCCGATTCGGGCCGACAGGGCCTCCCAATCGGTCTTGTACGTGAACACGCTCTCGCGGCACCGCCGGTTGAACTCCGCCACGCCGAACCGCTCGATGTCCGGCTTGCCGGAAATGCCGAGGTGCTTCTCGACCTCGATCTCGACGGGCAGTCCGTGCGTGTCCCACCCGGCGATCCGCGTCACTTGTCGCCCCAGCATCGTCTGGTAGCGGCACACGAGGTCCTTGATCGTCCGGGCGAAGACATGGTGGATTCCGGGGCGGCCGTTGGCCGTCGGAGGCCCCTCGTAGAAGACGAACGGCTCTCCGTCCCGCGTGGCGGCCAGCGTCCGACGGAACAAATCGTCGCGCTCCCACTGGGCGAGCACGTCACGCTCCAGGGCGTCGACGCTGGGGTAGTCGAGGGGCTCGTACGCCATGGGCGTCAGGCGCCGGAGCCCGCGGGCCCCGGTCGGGAACCGCGCCTCACTCCGTGGCCGACGCGGCGGTGTCGCGCTCGTGCGTGCTCAGCGCGTCCACCTCGGCAAGCGAGCGCTCGAGCAGCTTGCGGTACGCCGCCAGGTACGCGGCGAAGTGGCGATGGGCGGCCTCGGTATCACGCCGCAGCGCGCGTTCCTGCTCCCGCGCGTCGCTGAGCAGCTGTTCTGCCTTGAGCCGGGCGTCACGCAGGATGAGATCGGCTTCCTGGCGGGCGACCGCTTCGGTGTCGGCCCGCAACTGCTGGGCCGCCACCAGCGCGTCGTTGAGCGCCTTCTCGCGCTCGCGGAAGGCCTTCAACTGCTCCCGGAGGCTGTGCACGCGCTCCTCCAGCGTGGCGCGCTCCTTGAGCAGCCGTTCGAGCTCCTCCGCGACGCGGTCCCGGAACCCGTCGACGGTCGAACGCTCGAAGCCGAACGCTGCGCGCCGGAACTCCTGCGCGCGCACGTCCACCGGGGTCAGGCGAAATTCGTCATTCATGCGGGTCGCTCCCCAAAGAGCACCGTTCCCAACCGGAGCATGGTCGCGCCTTCCGCGACCGCCGCCCGGAAATCTCCGCTCATGCCCATGGACAGCTCCCGCAGCGGCCGCTCCGGACTCGCCAGCTCATCGCGCACGCGGCGCAGGGCGGCGAACGTGCGCCGCTGCACGGCTTCGTCGTCGGTGAAGGGGGCCATCGTCATGAGGCCGTCCACGGCCAGTCCCGGCAGGCGCCCCGCCGCCGCCACCAGCGTCCCCGCGTCGCCCGGGGGGCATCCGCTCTTCTGCGCCTCGCCCGTGACGTTCACCTGAATCAACACGCGCACGGTGCCGCCCGCCTTGGTCATGGCCCGACTCAGCGCCTCCGCCCCGCGCAGGGAATCCAACGAGTGCACGCAGACGAAGCGTCCCGGCACGAAGCGCGCCTTGTTCGTCTGCAGGTGCCCGATCAGGTGCCAGCGCACCGGCACCGCCACGGCGTCCTGCTTGGCCACGGCCTCCTGCACCCGGTTCTCGCCGACATCGGTGAGGCCGGCGTGCCACGCCGCAGCCGCCGCGGCGGGCGGGTGCCCCTTCGTGACCGCGACGATCGCGACGGCACCCGCGATCCCCTCGGCCGCCTGCACCCGCGCGATCTCCTCACGGACCTGTGCCAGGTTCGCCGCGAGGGTCGCAAAGGTCATAACCTTGTAACGTATCGAGACTCAGGGTGTCCTACAAGCCGCCCGTCAACGCGCCGACTCCGGCACCACCGCCGAATCGTCGAACAGCGAGGCAGGGCTCGACAGGTACTCGATCAGCGACTGCAGGTCGCGGTTCGGTGAGAGGCGCTGCGCCTTGCGCAGGTTCTCCAGACTGCGTGCCCGGTCGCCCCGCAGCTCGTACGCCTGCCCCAGCGCCAGAAACGGCAGACTGAGATTCGTTGCGATGTTGCGGTTCGTGGGATCCAGATCCAGTGTATCGGCGTCGAGCAGTCCGCCGAAGCGATACACGTGGTTCACCAGCGAGTCCGTGCGCGGCAGATCCACCGGAATCCCCAGCACGCTGCCGGCCACGAGTCGCGTCGTGTCCCGCCTCGCCGTGAGATTCGCCCGGATGACGAGCGCTTCGTTGGTCAGGTGCGCATGCAGTCCCAGCCAGTTGCTGCTCCCCGCGGTAACCGAGTAGAAGATCGGGCGACGTCCCACGTTCTCCTGCATCAGCCGGATCATCAGGACGTCCTTGACGTACAGCGGCGTGCCGTCCGGCAGCGTTCGGGTGACGTCGCCGACCCGGAACGTGAAGCTGCGATTCAGCAGCTGTGGGTAGAGCCCGCGGATCTGCTCGTCTGTCCAGGAGAGCAGGCGCGCCGGCGGCTCGGGGGGCGCCAGGGCCGCGAACCACGGCGCCTGCGCCGGGTCGAAGCGCCGCACCGGATTGTCGCGCAGCTGCCGGATGTACCAGTCCGTGTTCCCGAGCGAAAGGTTCACGACCGCGACGTCTTGCCGGATCTCCTCCACCTCCTGCAGATACCAGAGCGGGAAGGTGTCGTTGTCACCATTGGTGAAGACGATCCCGTACGGTTCCACCGACTGCAGCAGGTTGTACGCGAAGTCCCGCGCCAGCGTGGCCGTGGGTCCATGCCGCCGGCTGGCGGCGGTGAAATTCAGGGCGAACGGGAGGAGCGCCACGGCCAGGACGGCGATCGCCGCCGCCCGTCCCGCGGTCCCGCCGAGCCGCGCACGCACTGCCTGGCCCAGGGATGCGAGCCCGATCCCGGCGAACAGGCCCCACGTCTGGAACGACACGGTGAAGAAGTAGTCCCGCTCCCGCACCTCATGCTGGTCCCCGTCGG
This sequence comes from Gemmatimonadales bacterium, assembly GCA_041580775.1. Taxonomy (GTDB): domain Bacteria; phylum Gemmatimonadota; class Gemmatimonadetes; order Gemmatimonadales; family GWC2-71-9; genus JAOTWJ01. The sequence goes on along the minus strand of JBFGDF010000011.1, from coordinate 2,236 downwards.
GGAACCGGTCCCACCCGAGCGAGTAGCCCGGCTTGAAGTTCATGTACCCCATCAGCGCGGGGCCCGTCGTCACGAAGAGCAGCAGGAGCAGCCAGAAGATGGACCGGTCCCGCTGATACAGGTACCGGGCGCCCTGCACCCCCAGACCGGTGAACAGGAGCGTGAACGGCAGCCGTACGCCGAGCACGAGGCTCTCCGTGAGGCGCACCAGCGGCGTGTTCTGCGCGAAGACCGGATCGGTGGGGGCCAGGCCGTTCGCCCACTGCCAGTCGAAGTACTGCAGGTAGTTCTGAATCTGCAGCCCGATGATCGTGAGGTTCCGCCCCGGGTTGTCGGGCCCCGACGGGAAGATGGGATTGTCGAGGGGTGAGCGCGGCGGGTACTGCTCGCGCCGAATCACGGAGAGCAGGGCGTCCCACGTGGACGGATCGGCCTCGTTGATGAACGGCTGCAGGCCGGCCCGCAGGTACAGGAAGAGATACGTCGAGACGCCAACGGCGGCGATGAGCAGCACCATCATGGGGAAGAGCGCCGACCCCAGGGACGCCGCGTACACGGCGGCCGCGACGAACGCGACGCCCCCGATCGCCAGGAGCGTCGTGCTGCCCAGGCCGGCGCCGATGAGCAGCGCCCACACGCCGGTCAGCACGGCCCACTGCGCCCACTCCGCCCGCCGATCCTGCGGGTCGTCGAGCGGCTCCGTGCGCAGCACGTGCCACATGTACCCGATCACCGCCGGTCCCACCAGCAGCGTCAGCAGGTGGTTCCCGATGGACACCGCCCCGATGTAGACGATGAGGAGGAGGAGGTGCGACTCCCGCATCGTGCCGCGCTTGGCGCGCCACAGCCACGCGAGCCACGTGATGGCGGCGATGCTGAACGTCGCCACCATGTAGACCTCGGTCTCGTTCGAGTTCTGCCAGACCGTGAATGCGAACGCCGAGATCAGCGCGGCCGCGACGCCCCCGCCCAGCACCACGACGTCCTGGCCCGCCTCGCCGGCGGGCGCGGCGCGCCAGCCGCGCAGCGCCTGCACGACCACGAGGAACAAGCAGGCCGCCGCGGCCGCGCTGAACATCGCCGTCATGAGGTTCGTGCGCAGCGCGAAGCCGCCCACCGGCACGAGCTGCCCGAACACGTTGCCGAGCACCACGAACAGCGGAGTCCCCGGAGGATGGGGAATGCCGAGGATCTTGGCCGTCGCGATGAACTCGCCCGCGTCCCAGAAGGTCACCGTGGGTGCGAGCGTGGCCAGATACCCGGTGAGCACGACGACGAACACGAGCAGGGCGGCGAGATAGGGCGGCCGCGCGTCGCGCGCGGTACCGCCAGGAACGACAGTGGGCATGGAATCCGGTCGTGGCATCAGGCGGGAGAAGGCTCGCCAGCGGCGCGGGCCAGCGCAAGCGCGGCACGTCCGCGATGGGCGAGCGCCTCCCGCACCTGGTCGGAGGTGACGCCCTGGTGCAGCAGCCCGCCCAGGGCGATGGAGATGCGCGAGGTTTCCTCGGAGACCACCAGGACGATCGCGTCGCTTTCCTCCGAGAGCCCGAGCGCGGCCCGGTGGCGGGTCCCGAGCGATTTGTCCGTCACGGGAAACTGCGTCAGCGGCAGCACGCAGCCGGCCCCGATGATCTCGTCCCCGCGCACGATGACGGCCCCATCATGGAGGGGCGAATACGGCGTGAAGATTGTGCTCACGAGGTCGCTCGATACGATCGCGCTCATCCGCGTGCCCGTCTCGACGTAGTCGTCGAGCAGCACCTCGCCCTCGACCACGATGATCGCCCCGGTGCCGGAGCGGGCGAGGCGTTCGGCGGCCTCGGCGAGCTCTTCCGCGGCGGTCTTGGTGGTTGAGTAGGCAAAGAAGCTCAGCGCCCGCGAGCGGCCCAGGCGCGCGAGCGCGTGCCGCAGCTCGGGCTGGAAGACCACGATGGCCGCGAACGCCCCGTAGGTGAAGATCACCCCCAGCAGCGTCGCGATCATGTTGAACTTGAGCACGAGCGCGATGAAGTACACGATCCCGAGGATCACGAGTCCGATCAGGATCTGCAGGGCGCGCGTACCCGCCAGGAACAGCAGAGCGCGGTAGATGATGTACGCGACGACCAGGATCTCCAGCACGTCGCGCAGGCTCGGGATCAGGAAGCGAAACTGCTCGAGCGGCATCAGGTCCCGGCCTCCTCCCGCCCGGCCACGCGGAGGGGCGGGGCGGGGGGGCGGGCCGCCGCCGGGC
>JBFGDF010000010.1:0-43367 GCA_041580775.1 Gemmatimonadales bacterium | reverse complement strand
TTCACGCGCGAGGTGCGCCCGCTCATCGCGATCAGCTGGCTGGCCGCCGCCGTGGCGGCGGCCGCGGGGCTCGGCGTGTCGTTCAGGTTCGACCTCCCCACCGGACCGGTCATCGTGTGCGCCTTCGGCGGGGTACTGCTGCTCGTGGGACTGACACGTCTCGCCGTCAGTGCCCGGCGCGCTCCTGGTCCTGCGGCGGAGCCCGCGGCCGCCCCCTGACCCGCCGACGCGGCGCGTGGGAGGCGCAGCGGCCGGATCAACTCCCCGGGCGCTGCAGATAGCTCCCCAGCCAGTCGTAGAACACGCGATGCCACAGCAGGTTGTTCTGGGGCGACAGGACCCAGTGCCCCTCCGTCGGGAAATACAGCAACCGGCTCTCGATCCCCTTGAGCTGCAGCGCGGTGAAGGCCTGCATGCCCTCCGTCACCGGGACGCGGAAATCCAGCTCCCCGTGAATCACGAGCATCGGCGTGTCCCACTTGTCCACGAAGCGGTGGGGGGAAAAGGCTTCGTAGCTCCGGGGCGTGGGCTGCTGCCAGTACGGTCCCTGCAGGTCGAACGTGGGGAAGAACATCTCTTCAGTCGCGCCGTACATGCTCTCCAGATTGAAGACCCCGTCGTGCGCGACGAAGGTCTGGAACCGGCCCTCGTGGTGCCCAGCCAGCCAGAACACCGAGTATCCCCCGAAGCTGGCGCCCACCGCCCCCATCCGTGACCGGTCCACGTACGGCTCACGCGCCACATCGTCGATGGCGCTGAGCAGATCCCGCATCGCCTGCCCACCCCAGTCCCCGGAGATCTGTTCCTTGAACGCCTGGCCGAACCCCGGCACGCCGCGCCGATTGGGCGCCACGACGATGTACCCGTTGGCCGCCAGGGCCTGGAAGTTCCAGCGGTAGGAGAAGAACTGGCTGACCGCCGACTGCGGCCCTCCCTGCGCGTAGAGGATGGCGGGGTAGCGCCGGGCGGGGTCGAAGCCGGGCGGGTAGATCACCCAGGTGTGGATCGAGGCCCCGTCGGTGGCGGGAACGATGCGGCGCTCCACGCGGCCGAGTGTGACCCCGGCGAGCACCGCCTCGTTGACGCGCGTGAGCGCCACCGCGCTACCCGTCGCCGGGTCCACGCGATACAGATCGGTGGGGGCCGCAATCGCCTGCCGGCCGGCGATCAGCACGGGCGTCCGTCCCTGCCGGGCGACGGCCACGTCGGTGTAGTTATGGTCGCCGCTGGTGATGCGCCGCACCGCGGACTTCGCCACGTCCGCCGCGAACAACTGGACGGTGGCCGCGCTCTCGGAGGTGAAGTACACGGTCCGGCTGTCCGCGCTCCACGTCGGGCCGTGCGCGTCGCCATCGAACCCCGCCGTGGCCTCCCACGTCCGGCCGGTCGTGAGATCCCGCACGAACAGCCGGTTCCGGTCCGCCTCGTACCCGTCGCGCGCCATGCTGAGCCAGGCCAGCAGGCGGCCGTTCGGCGCAAAGGCAGGCTCCACGTCGTAGCCGGGATTCGGGGCGCTCAGGTTGCTCGTCGTGCGGGTGGCCAGGTCGTAGAGATAGATGTCCGCATTGGTGCTCGCCGCGGCGGCGGCCCCGGTGAGCTTCTTGGCCGTATAGGCGATCGCCTGGCCATCGGGCCGCCATGCGATCTGTTCGACGCCGCCAAACGGCGGGAGCGGCGTGTCCCACCGCTCTCCTGGCATGACGTCCACCGGTTCGCCGATGGTCCCGTCGCGGTACACCGCCACGAACAGATGGCTGTACGCGTAGTCCCGCCACGCGTCCCAGTGCCGATACATCAGTTCGTCGATGATGCGGGCCTGCGCCTTCGGCAGGTCGGGATAGACCTCGGTGGCCGTACGATCGAGTTTCACCGCGCGGGTGAACGCGATGTGTCCGCCCATGGGCGCATAGCGGAAGTTGCCGATCCCGCCGTCGATGTTGGTGACCTGCCGCGGGTTGGCGCCGTCGGGATCGATCTCCCAGAGCTGCATCGTGCCGCTGCGGGCCGCCAGGAAGCCGATCTTGCGGCCGTCCGGCCGCCACTGGGCGCCGGATTCGGAGCCCGGCGTGTCGGTCAGGCGGATCGGCGTCCCGCCCGCAGTGGGCAGCAGAAACAGGTCGGTGTTGCCGCCGTTCGCGGCGACATCGATGGCGCGCAGCCCGTAGACGAGTTGCTGGCCGTCCGGGGAGACGGCCGGCGCGGAGACCCGCTGTAGCCGGAGCAGCACCTCGGGCGTGAGTACCTGCTGCGCCACGAGGGTGGTGGCGGACGCGAACGAGAGTATGAGACCAAACAAGGCGCGCATGGCAGAAGTCCCCGAGCAGAAGGCCGGCAGGTGTCGGCGCCACGCCGTGGCATGGCGTGGAAGGAAACTGCCCGACTCACCGCCGGAGGGCAACGCCGCCGGTGAGACCTCCCGGTCCAACCCGCTATCTTTCCCGCCCGTGACGACTCCCGTGCTCGCCTTCGACCGAGTCTCGAAGGTGTACGATACCTTCGCGAGCGGCAGCCGCTACGCGCTCCGCGACGTGACGTTCACCACGTCGGCGGGGCGCACCATCGCCATCGTCGGTCGGAGCGGGAGCGGGAAATCCACGCTGCTGCATCTGGCCGCCGGGATCGACGTGCCGACGACCGGTTCCGTCAGTCTCTTCGGCCGACCGCTCGAGCGGGAGTCGGAGACGACGCGCACGCGGCTCCGGCGGGACGCGGTGGGCCTGGTGTTCCAGTTCTTCTACCTCCTGCCCCATCTCTCCCTGCACGACAACGTGGCGCTCCCGGCCCTGATCGCCGGCGAGCGGGGCGCGGAGGTGGACGCGCGCATCCGGCACCTGCTGGCGCGCGTCGGCCTCGAGGATCGCGCACGTGACCCCGTCCAGCACCTGTCCGGCGGCGAGATGCAGCGCGTCGCGATCGCGCGCGCCCTGCTGCGCCGTCCCCGCCTGCTCCTGGCCGACGAGCCCACCGGGAACCTCGACGACGCCAACGGGCGGGCCGTCATGGACCTGCTGCTCACCCTCGCCGCCGAGGAGGCCACGACCCTGCTGTACGTGACGCACAGCCGGGAGTTCGCCGCGCTCGCCGACGAGACGTGGCAGATCCACAGCGGCGAGCTGGACCCGGGATGATCCGCTATCTGGTCCGGGTGCTCGCCGCCAATCTGCGGCGGGCCCCCAGTCTCTATCTGCTGACCGTCATCGGCGTGGCCCTCGGCGTCGCCTCGGTGCTGACGATCCAGATCTTGAATCGGAGCGCGCTCGCGGCCTTCACGGGGAGCGTTCAGGCCGTCAGTGGCGAAGCCGACCTCAGCGTCCTCGGCCGCACGCCCACCCTTCCCGACTCGCTGTACCCCACGGTGCTCGCGGATCCCGACGTGGCCGGGGCGTGGGCGCTCTACCGCACCTCGGTCACCCTCGCGGACCGACCGGACTTCTTCCTGGAAGCGGTCGGCGTGGACTTCTTCGCGCCGGTTCGCATCCCGCTCGTCACCGCCGGGCGGGTTGGCTCCGAGGGCGGCGCGACTCCCGTGAACCCCGCCGCCGTGTTGGCCACCCCCGGCTGGACGGCCGTGAGCCCGGAGCTGGTCGCCGACTTGGGACTCGCGGTGGGCGACACGTTCACGGTGACGAGCGGCGTGCGGCGCGTCCGCCTCGAGGTCGGCGCCCTCGTGGATTTCCGCCGGCTCACGCCGCTGGCCGGGACCCGGCTGATCGTGCTCGACGTCGCTCAGACGCAGGCCCTGCTCGGCGAACCCGGCCGCATCCATCAGATCGACGTGCGCGCCGTCGCGGGCACGGACCTGGGCGCGCTGGCCAAGCGATTGCGGGAGACGCTCGAGCCCGGCGTCGATGTGCTCACGCCGGAGCAGCGCACCCAGCGTGCCGAGGGTCTGCTGGCGGCCTTTCGCCTCAATCTGACCGCGCTCAGTCTCATCAGCGTGTTTGTCGGGTTCTTCCTCGTGTACAGCGCGACGCAGGCTTCGCTCGTGCGCCGCCGCGCCGAGTTCGGGTTGCTGCGCTCGCTCGGCGCGACCCCGCGCCAGGTGTTCGCCGTCATTGCCGCCGAGGTGGGGTTGCTCGGTGCCGTCGGCGTGGCGCTGGGACTGCCCCTCGGGTACTGGGCAGCACGCGTCAACGTGGATGTCGTGAGCGCCACCCTCACGAACCTGTATCTGCTGGACGCCATCGAACGGCTCTACGTGCCGCGCGCGCTGTTCGTCCTCGCCGCGGCGATCGGCATCGGCGGGGCCGTCGCCGGCGCCCTGCTCCCCGCCCTGGACGTGAGCCGGCGCGACACGAAGACGCTACTCGCCGCGTTCACGCTGCACGAGCGCCTCGGATCCGCCGCCGTGCCGCTGGCGGGCATCGGCATCGCCATCCTGGTGGCGACGGGGCTCTGGTTCGTCGTCCTGGGGCGTGACTGGCAAGGCGCCGGCTTCGTCCTCGCAATCGCACTCCTCGCGGCCCTGCCGCTCGGCACCCCGTTGCTCGTGCAGCGGTTGGCGGCCCTGGTCCGCATCGCCGACTTTGGGTGGCGGTACAGCCTCCGCAGTCTCGGCGTGCGGCTCCAGACGACGGCGTTCGCCATTGCCGCCCTGGGCATCGCCGTCAGCATGCTAGTCGGCATCACGCTCATGATCGGGAGTTTCCGCCGCACCCTCGAGGTCTGGGTGAACAGCTCGCTCCGCGCCGACGTCTACATCACGACGCCGTCGTGGCGGGGGCGGGGCACGGATGCGACCCTCGACTCCGCGCTCGCCGCTGACCTCGCCGGGATGCCCGGCGTCCGCGCCGTTGACCGCCTGCGCGGATTCCCGGGCTACACCGGCGAGCGCCGAGTCGCGCTCGCGGGCGTGGAGATGGGGATTCCGTACGACGAGAGCCGCCTGCCGCTGCTCGCTGGCGAGCGCACCCCGGCACTCGCGGCCGTGCACGAGCGCGGGGCCGTGCTGATCTCCGAGCCGCTGGCCCGCAAGACCGGCCTCGGGCTCGGCGACTCCCTTCCGCTGTCCGTCCTCACCGGCGAGCGGCGCTTTGCAGTCGCGGGCGTGTACTACGACTACAGCTCGGAGGGCGGCACGGTCATTATGAGCCTGCCCACGCTCAACGCCGCCTTCGGCACCGGCCCCGTCAACAGCATGGCCCTCTACCTCGCGCCCGGGGTGAAGCCCGAAGAGACGGTGGACGCCATCCGCGCCCGGTACCTCGACACGCCGCTCCTGCTGCGCAGCAACCAAACGCTCCGCGCCGAGGTGTTCACGATCTTCGAACAGACCTTCGCCATCACCCGCATCCTGCAGGGTATGGCCCTGCTCATCGCCGTCACCGGCATCACGCTCACGCTTCTCGTCCTGGCGCACGAGCGGCTGTCGGAGTTGGCCCTCTATCGGGCATTGGGTGCCGGCACGCGACAAGTCTTCGGCATCTTTGTGGCTGAGGGCATCGGGATGGGCGCGCTGGGGCTGGTGCTCGGAAGCGTAGGCGGAGTGCTGCTCGCGGCCATCCTCATCCTCGTCATCAACCGCGCCTATTTCGGATGGACGATCCAGGTGAGCGTGCCCCTCGCGGCACTCGCCTGGCAGGCAGCGTCCCTGCTGGCCGCCGCCGTGGTCGCCAGCCTGTATCCCGCATTTCGCGCGAGCCGCACGACGGCCGCGGAGCTGGCACGCGACGATGTGTGACCGCCACTGCGCGCCGGGCGGGCGCATGGCGTTCGGCGTTCTCGTGATGACCGGCCTGCCTGCCGGGCCGGCCGAGTCCCAGGCGCCCGCCTGGCAGCCGGCGGACTCCGCGTACGTGTGGGCGTTCCCGCGGGACCACTGGGCGCACGCCGGCTACCAGACCGAGTGGTGGTATCTCACCGGGCACCTGACACCGGCGGGAGATACCGCCCCCCGGTTCGGGTACCAGTTCACGTTCTTCCGGGTAGGACTGCTGCCGAACGGCACCGAACTCCAGTCGACCTGGGCGGCCACCGACCTGATCATGGGCCACGCCGCGCTGACGGATCGGCGCACGGGGCACCACCGCTTCAGCGAGATCGTGTATCGCGCCACGCCGCTGCTCGGCACGTTTCAGCCTTTCCCCGATACGCTCCTCGCGTGGAGCCGCGGTCCTCCGGGAACCGCCGAGCGGTGGACGCTCGCCTGGAATGGCGCCGCCTTCAACGTCGCGATGCAGGACACGCGGGCCCGCACGGGCTTCGCGCTGACCACCCGGCCTGCCAAGCCCCTGGTCTTCCAGGGTCCCAACGGATTCAGCCGGAAAGGCCAAGGACCCACGGCCGCGAGCCAGTACTACAGCTTCACGCGGCTCGTCACCAGCGGCACCGTCGTCATGGACGGCGACACGCTGGCCGTCCGCGGTACGAGCTGGATGGACAAGGAATTCGGCTCGAATCAGCTGGCGCCTGGACAGGTAGGCTGGGACTGGTTCAGCCTGCATCTCGACGACGGCCGCGAGCTGATGCTCTACGTCCTGCGGGACTCCACCGGCGGCGTCGATTACGGACGCGGGACCCTGGTGGCCGCCGAGGGCGCGGTCCGCTTCCTCACGCCGGCCGACTGGACGATCGACGTCCGCGCCCGGTGGCGCAGCGACGCCACCGGTGCCGTCTACCCGGCCCGGTGGCGGGTCCGTGTGCCGAGTGCCGGGCTCGAACTCGACCTCGAACCGGTGGTGGCCAACCAGGAGAACGTCAGTCGCCTCATCGCGGACTTGGCGTATTGGGAAGGCGCCGTCGTCGTACGCGACGGGCGGGGGGCGGTCATCGGGCGGGGCTACGTCGAGCTCACGGGGTACGCGGTCTTGGGGCGGCTGCCGCTGTAGGCTGGTGCGAAGTGAACACCTGGTGCAATCGTGGCGCGCTCTTCACTCTTCCGTCTTCACATTTCACGTCTCGGGATCTTCCACGCCCTCCCGAAGCACCGCGGCGTAGACCTCGCGGTCGACGTTCCCGCCCGAGGCGATGACCGCCACCCGGCGTCCGCGCACGGTCTCCGATTCGGCCAGGACGGCCGCGAGCGGCGCCGCCCCGGCCCCCTCCACGACGTTGTGCGTGTCCGAGAAGTAGTGCCGCATCGCCGCGCGCAAGGCGGCGTCGGACACCGACACGACACGGTCGACCCCCGCTCGGATCGCCGCCACGGCATCTGCATCCGGGACGCGGCAGGCGAGACCGTCCGCAATCGTATCGCCCGGCGGTGTCGGCACCGGCCGGCCGGCCTCGAAGGACAGGCGATAGGCCGGCAGGGCGTCGGACACGACGCCCACGACCCGGGTGCGCAGCCGCAGGGCATCCCGCGCGGCGAGGACGCCGCAGATGCCCGATCCCATCCCGACGGGCACGTAGACGGCGTCGAGATCGGGCACGCCCCGGAACAGCTCGAGGGCGTACGACGCGACACCGCGCACGAGTGGCTCCGCGAACGAGGGCATGTAGTGGAGGTTCCGCTCCGTGGCCACCGCGCGCGCGTACTCCAGCGCCTCCTGGAAATCGTGGCCGTGCTCGAGGAGTGTCGCGCCGAACGCGCGCATGGCGGCGTTCTTTTCGCGGCTGTTGCCGTGGGGCACGACCACCGTCGCGGCCAGCCCGTGGCGCGCCGCGGCAAAGGCCACGCTCTGCCCGTGATTGCCACGCGTGGCCGCGATCACGCCGCTGGGCCGTGCCCCGCCGGCGAGCAGCTCGTGAAGGTAGACGATCCCGCCCCGGACCTTGAAGGCGCCGGTGGGGGCGTGATTCTCGTGCTTGACCCACAACTCGCAGCCCGCGCGCGCGGCCAGCAGCGGCCAGCAGCGCTGCGGCGTCGGCGGCACGACCTCCCGGACCAGCTCGGCCGCCGCCTCGAGCCGGCGGCGCGCGCCTGTCATCGGGTCGCCTCGAGCAACTGCCGCCGCGCCGCGACCGGGAACCGCTCGATCGCGTAGCGCACGGTCGTCCGCGACAGGCGTGGGCCTTCGGCGCGGAGGAACGCCTCGAGCCGCGCCATGTCCGTCTTCCCCGCCTCCCGCAGCAGCCACCCGGTCGCCTTGTGAATCAGGTCGTGGTCGTCCCCGGCCAGCGCCCGGACCACCCGATACGCGTACGGGAGCCGTTCGCCGCGGCGCGCGAGGGGCACGAACGTGACGGCCGCGGCGCGCCGCACCCAGGGGCTCTGCGCCCGGGTCCAGGTCACCAGCCGTGGCGCGAGCGTGGGATACTGGCGCACGAGCGGCGTGAGGACCGTGGACGCCACGAGGTCCACCGCGGCCCAGGTCGCCAGGTGACCGTCCGCGAGCCAGCGTCGGACCGTCGCGAGCAGGCCGCGGGGGAACGCCGCCGACCAGCGGCCCAGCACGAGGATCCCCACGCTCTTCGTCTCGAGCTCCGGCGCGCGCACCAGGCGGTCGGTGAACGCCGCCGCCGTCCGGACGTCCCAGCGGTGGCGCTCGGCAGTCCAGATGTCGCGCGCGATCCGGCGCACCGTCGGCAGCGCGACCCCATGGACGTGCACGTCGTCGTAAGCCCGGAAATACCGGCGCATCCCGGCGGCGCGGCGCGCGGATCCGGCCGCCACCAGCTTGGCGATCGCCCGGCGGGCCGTGGCACTCGGCGACGGCTGGCGCGCATGGGTTCCCATGGCCCGGAAGTTACATCGCCGCGCCGCGACCCCGCCCTGCCGCACAGGTCCCTCGGTGGGTAGCTTCTTCGCATGGCGTTCCTCGACACGCGGCGGCAGCGCGCGGGTTTCATCATTCTCCTGCTGGGCATCGGCATCTTCGTCGCGATGTCTCCGTACGCCACGGGCCTTCTCGGCGCGGCGGTGCTGTATGCCCTGTTCGCGCCGCTGAACGCTTGGTTCCGTCGATACCTCAGGCCGGCGGTGGCGTCGGCCGTGGTCACGGGGGCCGCGGCCCTCCTGATTCTGCTGCCCGGCGCCTCGGTGGCGACCCTGCTCGTCACGCAGGCGCAGAACATCGCCTCCGGCATCGTGCAGAGCCCACTCCTCAGCCGCGTCAAGGACATCGAAGTGGCCGGCTACGCCGTCGGCCCGTCGGTGGCCGACGCCGGCCAGCAACTGGTCCGTTGGATCGGCGCCTCCGCCTTCGGGTTCATCGGCACGGCTACTCGCGCGGTGCTCAATGTGACCATCGCCCTGTTCGGCGTGTACTTCCTGCTCCTCCGTCCCGACGACTCGTGGGAGACGTTCCGCCCCTACGTCCCGTTCTCTGCCGAAAACACCGAGTTGCTGCGGCAGCGCTTCCGGGACGTCACGAACTCGACGATCCTCGGCGTCGTCGTCATCGCGCTCGTCCAGGGGGTGCTGCTGGGCACCGCGTTCTGGGTGCTGGGGCTCGACGACGCCCTCTTCTGGGGGACCATCACCGCCATCCTGTCAGTGCTCCCCGTGGTGGGCAGCGGACTCATCTGGGCCCCCGCCTGTGTCGTCCTGGCGGTGGACGGCCGCTGGGGCGCCGCCGTGGGCCTGCTGGCGTGGGGCCTCGTGATCGTGAGCAGTGCCGACAACTTCATCCGCCCGATCATCTACCGGCGCTGGGCGCGGATCCACCCGGTGGTGACGCTCGTCGGCGCCCTCGCCGGCATCCGATATTTCGGGGTCCTGGGTATCCTGGTGGGGCCGCTGGCCCTGAGCTACTTCTTCGAGCTCATCCGGATGTACCGCGAGGAGTACGTCGAGCCCGCGGAGCGCTTTCGGCAGATGACCGGCGAAATGCCCGCCTTCCCGACGGGCACCATGCCCACCGTGGGGAACCCACCGCCGGAGACGCGGTAGCACCTAGCAGGTCCGCTCGTTCGCCACGCGGCTTCATCCCAATGGACGACAGCATGACGCTTTTCGGCAGCGGCACTCGGCTCTCGATCGCACTGGCCAGCGCGTTCCTCGCGCTGAGTCTCAGCGCGCCGATGGCCGACGCGCAGTACTTCGGACGCAACAAGGTCCAGTACGAATCGTTCGACTTCCAGGTGCTCCAGACAGAGCACTTTGATGTCTACTACTACCCCGAGGAGCGCGATGCGGCGCTCCTCGCGGGCCGGATGGCGGAACGATGGTATGCGCGCCTGGCCCAACTGCTCGGCCACGAGCTTGGCAGCCGGCAGCCGCTCATCATGTATGCCAACCACCCGCACTTCGAGCAGACCAACGCGCTGTCCGGCGAGCTAGGGGAAGGGACGGGGGGCGTCACGGAGGTCTTCAAACGGCGGATCGTGCTGCCGTTCGCCGCGGGACTCAAGGATACCGACCACGTGCTCGGACACGAGCTGGTGCACGCGTTCCAGTTCGACATCACCGGCGAAGGGCGGTCGGTCCAAACGGGCGGCATTCCCGGCGCGCTCCGGCTCCCGCTGTGGTTCATCGAGGGCATGGCCGAGTACCTCTCCGTCGGGCCGGTGGACCCCCACACCGCGATGTGGATGCGCGATCAGATGCGGCGCAAGCTGCCGACGATCTCCCAGCTCGGGGATCCCTACCGCTGGTTCCCCTACCGCTACGGCCAGGCCCTGTGGGCCTACCTCGCCGGTCGCTACGGCGACGAGGTCGTTGGGCGTTTGCTCAAGACGGCCGGTCGGTCAAACGACCCGGAGGCCGCACTGGCGGGCATCCTTGGCGCCAGTCTGCCTGAGCTCAGCAGCGCCTGGCACACGGCGCTGCGGGAGGCGTACGCGCCGATCGTCGAACTGACCCAACCCCCCAGCGCGTATGGGTCGATCGTGTTCGGCGAGCGGAAGGGCATGAACGTGGCCCCGCAGATCAGCCCGGACGGCCGGCGCGTCGCGTTCATCTCGACGCGCGATCTCTTTTCCGTGGACGTCTTCATCGGCGATGTGGAGACCGGCGAGATCATCCGCAAGCTCACGAAGACGGCGGTCGATCCGCACTTCGAGAGCCTGCAGTACATCAGCTCGGCGGGGGCTTGGAGCCCGGACGGCCGCACCTTTGCCCTGGCGGGGATCACGAAGGGCCGGCCGGTCATCACGCTCATCGACGTCGAGTCGGGCGACCGCCAGCGCAACGTCCGGTTCCCCACCCTCGGCGAGATCTACTCGCCGGCGTGGTCGCCCGACGGGCGGGTCCTGGTCTTCTCCGCCATTCAAGGCGGGCTGTCGGACCTCTTCCTGTACGACCTCGAGCGCGACGAACTGCGCCGCCTGACCAACGACCCCTATGGCGAGCTGCAGCCCACCTGGTCCCCCGACGGGCGACGCATCGCCTTCGCCACCGACCGGTTCTCGACCGACCTCGACCAGCTCGCCTACGGTGAATACCAGATCGGGCTGCTCGACCCCGCCACCGGCGCCGTCGAGCGCGTGCCCGGGTTCGAGCGGGGGAAACACCTGAATCCGCAGTGGGCGCCGGACGGTGCGAGCCTCTACTTCCTGTCGGATGCGAGCGGCATCACGAACCTGTACCGCGTGCACCTGGCCGACGGCGCCGTCGCCCAGGTCACGAACCTGTACACCGGAATCTCGGGGATCACGCCCACGAGCCCGGCGCTGTCGGTCGCGCAAACGTCGGAGCGCGCCGTGATCAGCGTGTACGACGAAGGCGGTACCCACCTGTACCTGGTGAGCGACCCCGCTGTGCTGGCCGGCACGCCGGTCGTGCCGGAATTCGCCTCCGGTCGGCCCGATCGCCTGCCACCGACCGATCGCCTGGACGACCAGGTGATGCGCGTCCTGGCCGACACGCGCACGGGCCTTCCGGATACGGCGGAGTTCGCCAGCAAGAAGTACTCGGCCGGGCTCGGCCTGGACTACATCGCGCAGCCGCAGCTGCTCATTGGCGCCGATCAGTATGGCTCCTACATCGGGGCCGGGGCCGCGCTCTACTGGAGCGACATGCTGGGCAACCGGAACCTGACGACGGCGCTCCAGATCAACGGCAGCGTGCCGGACGACATCACCGCGCTCGTCGGTTACGTGAACCTGCGGCGCCGGCTCAATTGGGGCGTGTTCGCACAACAGATCCCGTACGTGACGGGGTTCTACACGGCCGGCGTGGGCACCGATGGCTCGGGGAACCCGGTGGTCGTGGAGCAGATCGTGCGCTTCCGCCAGACCTACCGGGACCTCTCCGGTCGGGTGGCCTATCCGCTCAGCCGGGTGCAGCGGCTCGAGCTCTCGCTCGGCGGCCGGGACGTGCGCTACGAGCAGGAGGTCGAAACCCGGGTCCGGGACTTCTTCACCGGCCAGCGCCTGAGCGAGGACAAACAGAGCTCGACTCCGTTTGACCCCGTCACGGTCGGCTTGGCGAGCGCGGCACTGGTGTACGACAAGTCGCTGTTCGGCGCCACGTCGCCCATCCTCGGCCAGCGGTATCGGCTCGAGGTCTCGCCGGTCGTCGGCACCCTGGATTACGTCGGGTTGCTCGCTGACTACCGACGCTACGTCGTGCCGGTGCGCCCCTTTACCCTCGCCGGCCGGCTGGTGCACTACGGACGTTATTCGGGTGACGCGGAAGACCCGCGCCTCCAGCCCTTGTTCCTGGGCTACACCGGACTGGTGCGGGGCTACACCGATGGCTCGTTCGAGCCGCGCGACTGCACGCCCACGCCCGACGACCCCTGTCCCCTGTTCAGTCGGCTCCTCGGCAGCCGACTGCTGATTGGCAACGTCGAGCTGCGGTTCCCGCTGCTGGGCGCCCTGGGCGTGGGGAGCGGCTACTACGGGTTCCTGCCGATCGAAATGGCCTTCTTCGCCGACGCCGGCCTGGCCTGGAGTTCGGACGACGGATACACGCTCAGCGGCGGGCCCACCGCGGCCGACGAACGGGCCTTCTTCCTCGGTGGCGACCGCAAGCCCGTCTACAGCGCCGGCGTCGGGCTGCGGGTCAACCTGCTCGGGTTCGCCATCATCGAAGTCGACTTCAGTCGCGCGTTCCAGCGCAACCGCTGGGTGTGGCAGTTCGGGTTCGTGCCCGGCTTCTAACAGGTGAACGGCAGCGGGAGCCGGTGTGAGCCCGGCTCCCGCCACCTACCCCCTCCGCAGCGATTATCTTTCCGCGTCCAACCCTCGGGGATTCTCAGCCGTGAGCAGCGTGCTATGGCGTACAGGATGCTTGATGGCGACCGCCGGCGTGGCCCTCACGTGCGGCGGTGAACAGACGCGCCCTCCCGCCGGGGGCGCGCCTGTTGAAGCGATCTCGTTGCTCGGCGATTCGTTGGTCCGTCCCCCTCTATCCGACAGCCTCCGCACCGCCTACGAGGCGGAGCTCGCGACGGCGCGCGCGGCGTACGAGCGCGCTCCGGAGAACGTCGACTCGATCGTGTGGTTGGGCCGCCGGACGGCTTACCTGGGCCGCTACCGGGAGGCGATCGACATCTACACGCGCGGCCTGACCGCCCATCCCGGCGAACCACACCTGCTGCGCCACCGCGGGCATCGCTTCATCACCGTGCGCCAGCTGGATTCCGCCGTGCTAGATCTGTCGGCCGCCGCCCGGGCCGCCGCCCACCAACCGGACGAGGTGGAACCCGATGGCCTCCCGAATGCGCGGAACCAGCCGCGGGGTACGCTGCGGACGAACATCATGTACCACCTCGGGCTGGCCCGGTACCTCCTGGGGGACAACGAGCGCGCCGCGATCGCCTTCCTGCGCGCGCGGCGAGCCGCCGAGAACGACGACATGCGCGTCGCAGCGGGCTACTGGCTGTACCTCGCCGCGAGTCGCGCAGACCTCCCCGAAGAAGTACGGGAAGTGATGGCGTGGGTCCGGCCGGACCTCGACGTCATCGAGAATCACACCTATCACCGGCTCCTGCTGCTCTACGCCGGCCGTCTGCCCGTGGACTCGGTGCTGTCCGATGAACGCCCTGCCACCCTCGACGACGTGACGGCGGCCTACGGCGTTGCTGCCTGGCACATGCTCAACGGCCGCGGCCCAGAGGCCGCGGCCATGCTCGACCGGATCCTCGCCGCGCGCGAGCGCTGGCCGGCCTTCGGCTACATCGCCGCCGAAGCCGACCGTGTGCGCGCCACGCCGCTCAGTGCCAGGTCACCCCGAACGTGATGAGCAGCGTCCCGACGGTCGAGTTGTCGAAGAACTGCACCAGGTAGTCCACGTTGGGCGTCACGTAGAAGTTGCGGCCGAGTCGGACGTCAAAGCCCGTGCCGAACGTGGCACCCAACCCACTGCGCTCGGCCCCAAAGACGTTGTGCTCGGCGAATCCAACTCCGGTCTTCAGAAACCACCCACCCGCGCGACTCGGATAGGCGAGCACCGTGCCCGTCACGTTCCAGCGTTCGAGGTTGTCCGGGTCGCTGCCGTCGAACCACCCCAGCACCTCACCGCCGAACAACACCTGCGGGTTGGGCGTGCCGCCCATGCGCAGATAGAACGCGCCGCCGCGCCCCAGATTGCCGAAGGACCCGTCGAAATCCTCCCAGCCGCCGCCCGCCCCGGCACTGAGCCAGAACCCCTGATGCTTGTGCACGACCCGCAATCCACGGGTCTGCGCCATCCCGTCACCATGAGGGACCGCCAAGAGCCCGAGGACGATCATTGATGCCAGCGCCCGCATGACGCACCTCCCCGTTGCCGCGTTCGTGCCGCCACTCCCTTCCCGAAGCAGTCGGAATGCAAGGGGAATGCCCGCCGCCCTCAACTTCATAATGCATTGTGGGAAGTACACTTACGCCATCAACAGAACCCTTGAGCGGGTGGTTGTTGTCCTCCTGTGAGGACGGCCACGCCTGGTCCCCGACCGTGGCGGCGCCCTGGCGGGGAGCCGGCCCGGTCACCCGGGATCGGACGCGCATCAGGAACCGCGCGGAGCGGCGTCGCCGATCGCCTCAGTGACGCTGTAGCCGCACGCTGCCATTCATCGTGCGCAGGCGCACCGTCGGACCGCCGGTGCCGAGGTCGAACGACAGGCTCTTCCCCACCCGCCCCTGCACCGTGATGGGGAAGTCGACGCTCAGTCCCCCGTTGCGGGTACTCGCTTCGACGTGCGCGGAGTAGTCGTCGGGGATTAGGAGCCGGACCCCACCATTGGTGGTCTGGGCATCGAGCCCTTCCCCGTCCCAGTGCGAGCCGGTCAGGACCACCTCGACGCCGCCGTTGGTGGTGCGGCCCGCGACATCGCCGGCGAGGGCGGCGAGCCGGACACCACCGTTGGTCGTGGCGAACCGGATGCGGCCGCGGACGTCCTCGACACGAATGCCGCCGTTGGTGGTACGCAGATCCAGGTTCGCGTGCCGCGGCACCAACACCTCGAACGTCACGGCCCACCATTCCCGCCGGCCGGCGCGCGGCCCGTGAGCGCGAATGGCCCCATCGGTCAGGATCTCCACGCCATCGGCGAGCTCGCGCGCCCGGTCGTCCGACCGCGCCGCCGCCGTGACCCGCGCCCGCACCTTGATGTCGCTGCCATCCCAGCCAAGGACGCGGATCCCTCCGTTCGGCCCGCCGTCGACCTCAATCGCGTCCCGCCCCGCGGGGAGGGTCGTTTCCCGCATCTCGCAGAAGCGCTCTTCGTCGTACCCGCGGTCCTGACAGGACAGCGGATCCGGGCCCTGCGCGGACGCGGCGCCGACGGCAGTGAGGAGGATGCCGATGGGCAGCAGGCATGCGGTTCGAACCGGCATCATCGCACTCCAGTGTGCATGTCACTTCCTTAGACGGGGTTGGGCCGGCGAGGGTTTCCTTCCGGCCGCGCGGAAGGAGGGGGTAGGTTGAAGCGAGGCTCAGCGAATCACGTCCCCGATGGTCGTCTCCTTGAAGAACCGCGCGATCTGATCGGACGTGGCCTTCCACCGATGGTGCATAGGACAGGGCGCGAGGTCGCTGCATTCCGCCCGGCCAAGGAGGCAGCGCCGCTGCCCGTCGAGCCGATCGAAGAGGGACACGATTTCGAGGAGGGAGAGCGCGTCGGGCGCGATGGCGAGCTGGAACCCACCCCGCTTGCCCCGGGATGAGCGGAGAACCCCTCCGCGCACCAGCTCGTGGAGGACCTTGCCGAGGTAGTTGCGCGGGACGTCCACGGCCTGCGCCAGATCGTCCGCCCGCACCGTCGCGCCGGGCGGCTGACGGGCCAGATGCACTACCGCGCGAAGCGCGTATTCAGCGGTGCCGGAGAGCACGTAGGCCCCTGGGGGCGGGTCTTGCCGGGAAGCGCATTGCTGCTATATTCATGACTAACGCATGATAATATCTATTATATGACTCCGCAATCCTCTCAGCCGTTCGTCACCCCCATGGCCCCCGTCGCCTCGGGGCAGCCCCTGATGGAGCATTCGCAAATGTCACCCAATTCACGACTTCCGTTGTCCCGCCTGGTCGTGCTGCCGGCGTTGGCCCTCTTTGTGGCCGCGTGCGGCGAGCGGGCCGAGCAGGCCGAGCAGCCCCAGGCCGCACCGGCGGCCGCCGCCGCGGTCCCGGCCACGCCTGCCCCCCCCGGCCCGATCGACGCGGCACTCGCCGCGCGCGGCGCCGACCTCTTTCAGCAGAAGGCGTGCGCCAGTTGCCACCGCGTCGGCGGTGGGCGGCTGACGGGGCCGGACCTCAAGGGCGTGACCGAGCGTCGCGCGTTCGACTGGACGATCGCTATGATCACGAAGCCCGACTCCATGCTCAAGGTGGATGCCACCGCGCGCCAGATGCTCATGGAGTACGCTACGCCGATGGCCAACATGAACGTCAGCGCCGACGAGGCGCGGGCCCTGTACGAGTATCTGCGGCGCGAGTCGCAGTGAGTTTCCGGATCCCTTTACCATTTAGGAGTGAGCGATGAAGAAACCACGGTTTGCCTGGACGCTCACGGCCGTCGCCGCACTCGCGGTGGGTACGGTGATCGTGATGCAGTCCTGCGCGCCGAGCGCCGGGTCGGCGGACATGGGTGCGATCGCGCGCACGCGCGGTCTGTCGGACGCCGATGTCGTGGCGGCGCTCAAGACCTATCAGCCCAGCGGCGCCCGCGACGAGTACCTCACCTTCGCGTCCGGCGGACAATCGGGCCAGGTGCTGGTCATCGGTGTGCCGTCGATGCGGCTGCTCAAGGTGATCGCCGCCTTCACGCCGGAGCCCTGGCAGGGCTTTGGCTACGGCTCGGAAGAGCATAAGGCCCTGCTCGCCGCGGGCCGGATGGCGGGCCGGGACATTGGGTGGGGGGACTCCCATCACCCGGCCCTGTCCGAAACCGACGGGGACTACGACGGCCAGTTCCTCTTCATCAACGACAAGGCCAACCCGCGCCTCGCCGTGATCGATCTGCGCGACTTCGAGACCAAGCAGATCGTCGCGAATCCGAACATGGGCACGAACCACGGCGGGGCGTTCGTCACGCCCAACACGGAGTACGTGATCGAGCCGTCGCAGTACTCGGTGCCGTTGTGGAAGGACTATGCGGAGTTGGATCGCTACGCCGAGGATTACCGCGGCGTCGTCACGTTCTGGAAGTTCGACCGGCCGAAGGGGCGGCTCGACGCCGCGGCGTCCTTCTCGCTTGAGCTGCCGCCCTATTGGCACGACCTGTCGGACGCCGGGAAGGGCCCGTCGTTTGGCTGGGCGTTCCTGAACTCGTTCAACACCGAGATGGCCACGGGCGGTGTCGAGCAGGGGAACCCGCCGTTCGAGGCGGGCGCCTCGCAGAACGACATGGACTACATGCACGTCATCAACTGGCAGAAGGCGGCCCAGGTCGCCACCCAGGCCGGGAAGACCCGGATGGCGCGCGGCATGAAGGTCATCCCGATGGAAACCGCGGTGGCCGAGGGCCTGCTCTACCTCATCCCGGAGCCCAAGAGCCCGCACGGGTCCGACGTCACGCCGGACGGGCGGTTCATCGTCGTCTCCGGCAAGCTGGATCCCCACGTGACCGTCTACTCGTGGGAGAAGATCAAGGCCGCGATCGATGGGAAGCAGTTCACGGGCAACGACCGCTACGGCATCCCGATCCTCGACTTCGCGTCGGTGATCGACGGCCAGCTCGAGGTGGGGCTCGGCCCGCTCCACACGCAGTTCGACAACAAGGGGAACGGCTACACCAGCATCTTCCTCGACACGAAGGTCACCAAGTGGCGGCTCAATCCGCTGGAGGTTCTGGACCAGGTGGACGTGCAGTACAACGTGGGGCACCTGGTGGCCGCCGAGGGCGATACGAAGTCGCCGGACGGCAAGTACCTCATCGCCATGAACAAGTGGGCGCTCGACCGTTTCAACGACGTGGGCCCGCTGCTGCCGCAGAACTTCCAGCTGATCGACATCTCGGGTGACAAGATGCAGGTCCTCTACGACATGCCGATCGGCGTGGGCGAGCCGCACTACGCGCAGATGATCAAGGCCGATAAGCTCAAGCCGTTCCAGACGTATCCGCAAATCGGCTACGACCCGGGCACGATGGGACCGGCCAAGAACGCGGTGTTGCCGGGCAAGGAACGGATCGAGCGGCGCGGCAACGAGGTCCACGTGTACATGACGGCCGTGCGAAGTCACTTCACGCCCGAGCACATCCGGGTGCGGCAGGGTGACAAGGTGACGATCCACATCACCAGCGTCGAGCAGGCGCACGACGCGACCCACGGCTTCGCCATCGCGAAGTACAACATCAACCTGAGTCTCGAGCCGGGTGAGGCGCAGACCGTGTCGTTCATCGCCGACACGCCGGGCGTCTTCCCGTATTACTGCACCGAGTTCTGCTCGGCCCTGCATCTCGAGATGACGGGCTACCTGCTGGTGGAGCCGCGGTAACCCGCGGCGCCGCCGGGCCCGCGTGGCAGCACGGCGCGGGCCCGGCCCACCCACCGCTCACGCACCACCAGTCTTCGAGGCTGTGATGGATACCCTCACCAGGTTCTTCCAGGGCGACCTCAGCAAGCCGGGCCGGCTCCTGCTGGTCCTCGCGTCGCTGGCGATTCTGCCCGCCATGGTCCTGCCGACGTGGCGCATTCGGCTCAAGGCGCCGCAGTACCCCAACGGGCTCGAGATGCAGATCTACCCGACCACCATGAAGGGCGACGTCCGGGAGATCAACCTGCTCAACCACTACATCGGGATGCATGAGATCTCAGCGGACGACTTCCAGGAATTCCGGTTCATCCCGTTCTTCATTCTGCGGTTCTTCGGCTTCGCCATCCTCACCGCGCTGATCGCCCGGATGGCCTTCGCCGTGATCGGGTGGATGGACTTCGTGCTGTTCGGCGCGGTGATGATGTACACGCTGCAGCACTGGCTGTACGAGTACGGGCACGACCTGTCGCCGAGTGCGCCCCTCTCGATCGAACCGTTCACGCCGAAGTTCATCGGCACGACCCACATCGGGCAGTTTCAGGTGTCGAGCTGGCCGGCGGCGGGGGCCATTCTGATGATCGTGGCCGGCGCGATCGGGCCGGTGATCGCCTTCTACGAGCTGCGGCGGGCGCGTCGGCTGCGGACGTGATCGCGCCGCTTGCCCTGGCCCTGCTCCAGGCTGCCGTGCTCACGGTGGGCCCCACCGGCGCGTTCCGCTCGGTGACGGCGGCCCTCGCGGCGGCCGCGCCCGGCGACACCATCCGCGTCGCGGCCGGGGTGTACCGCGAGCATCCGGTCCTCACCACACCCGTCGTGCTCATCGGCGAACCGGGAGCCATCCTCGACGGAGGGCTCGCGGGAACCGTCCTGCGGGTCGAAGCCCCCGCCACCATTCGGGGCCTCACGTTTCGTCGTTCGGGCCGCCTGCAGGCGGAAGAGCACGCCGGCATCCTCGCCGAACGGGCCGACGGGCTCGTGGTCGAGGACTGCCGGTTCGAGGAAGTGCTGTTCGGCATCTACGTCAAGGAGAGCCACGACGTCGTCATCCGGCGCAACGAGATCGCCGGCAAGGACTTCCCCGTCGCCCTGCGCGGCGACGGCATCCGCCTGTGGTCGAGCCACGACGGCCGGGTGGAGGACAACCGCGTCACCCGTGTGCGGGACGTGGTGATCTGGTTCTCGAACGGGACGGTCGTGCGCGGTAACACCGTTCAGGACAGCCGCTACGGGCTGCACTTCATGTACAGCCGGGACAACCGCTTCGAAGGCAATGCCTTTCTCGCGAACCACGTGGGTGCCTTCATCATGTACTCACAGAACATCACGTTCCGCGACAACCTGTTCGCCGCCGCTCGTGGGACCACCGGCCGCGGGCTGGGCTTCAAGGACTCCGACGGCGTCACCGCCGAACGCAACGTACTGGTGAAAAACGCCGTCGGCCTCTCGATTGACAATTCGCCGACCACGGTCGGCCAGCGCAACGTGTTTCGCGACAACCTCGTGGCGTACAACGACGTGGGCGTGCTGCTGCTCCCGTCGGTACACAGCAACGACTTCACGGCCAATGTGTTCCGTGACAACCTGGTGCCCGTCCGCGTGACCGGTGGGGGCACCGCGCAGCGTAACCAGTGGACGCGCAACTATTGGAGCGACTACGCGGGGTTCGACGAGAACCGGGATGGAGTCGGCGACACCCCGTACCGTTATGACCGCCTGTCCGACGATCTCCTGGCGCGGCACGACGAGCTCCGCCTGTTCGCCGTCAGTCCGGCGACGACCGCCCTGGATCTGCTGAGCCGGGTGCTGCCGCTGCTCGCGCCCGAGGCGATCGTCGTCGATTCCGCGCCGGTGCTCCAGGCCCCGCGGGACGACGCGGTCCCCCGCGGCTCCCGCCCAATCGGGATCCTGCTCGCGGCCGGACTGGCGCTGGGCGCGGGCGCGGCGGCCTGGCGGTTGCGTCGGCCGTTCGGGCGGGCCGCATGATCCGGGCACGCGACCTCGCCAAGCAGTTCGGGCAGCACCCCGTGCTGGACGGCATCACGCTCGACCTCGCGCCGGGGGAGCGCGTTGCGCTGCTGGGCCTGAACGGGGCCGGCAAGACCACGCTGATCCGGTGCCTGCTCGGCCTCATCCCGTTCGCCGGGACCCTCCAGATCGCGGGCTGCGACGTGCACACGGACGGGCGCCGGGTGCGGGAGCGCGTGGGCTACGTGCCGCAACGCGCGCCGCATTTCGACGGCACGCTCGCCGAAAACGTCGAGTTCTTCAGCCGCCTGCGCGGCTGCGACCTGGGGGCCGTGGAGCGCCGTCTCGCCGACCTGGGACTCGACCTCGCCGTGCACGGTGCCAAGCCGGTACGCACCCTGTCGGGCGGCATGCTCCAGAAAGTGCTGCTCGCTCTGGCCCTCGGCGCCGACGTGTCGGTGCTCCTGCTCGACGAACCGACGGCGAATCTCGATCCGCGCGCCCGACGCGAGTTCCTGCGCGGGCTCCGGCAGGTGCGGGACGAGACGACGGTTCTGTTGGCCTCCCACCGGCTGGCGGACGTCGAGGCCGTGGCCGATCGGCTGCTGGTGCTGCACGGCGGCCGCATCGCGTTCGACGGGACGATGGACGAGCTCTGGGCCCGGGCGGGCGCGGCCGAGACCCTCTGGGTGCGCGTACCACCGGCGCTGCGGGACGCGGCGCAGGCGCGGGTGGAGTCGATAGTCCAGACTCCCGCGTTTGCCAGCAACGGGACCGCGTTCGGCGTCCGGGTTGCGCATCACGCCCGAGCGGACGTCCTCGCAACGCTCCGCGAAGCCGACATCCGCGTGGAGGACTTCTGGACCGAGTCCCCTTCCCTCGGGGCCCTGCTGAGCGGCGCGCTCGGGCTGCCGGTCGACGATAGCGGCGACACGGGCGAGCGGGAGTGACGCGATGACTCCAGCCGGCCTCCTGGTCCGCCGCGAGATCGCCACCGCGTTGCGCGCGCGCTGGTTTGCCGCCTACGCGGTGATCTTCCTGCTGAGCGGCCTGCTGCTCGCCGGCGTGGGGGGGGGGACGCCCTCATCGCGGGCTACCGCGGATTCGCGCGGGCCTTTGCGGGACTCGTGCACTTGGCACTCCTGTTCGTGCCCCTGATGGCGCTGCTGCCCGCCACGGCCGCCATCGCCGACGAGCGTGAGAGCGGCGCGCTGGAGTACCTGCTGGCGCAGCCGGTGACCGCCACGGAGGTCTATCTCGGCAAGTGGATTGGGCTCGCCTCCGCGCTCGGGTTGGCGCTCACCGTCGGCTTCGGCGCCGCTGGCGCCGTCGCCGTCGCGCGCGGCGTGCCGCTGGGGCTGCTGGCAGTGCTGTTCGGGCAGGTCGTGCTGCTCGCGCTGGTGTTCGTGGCCATCGGACTCGGGCTGTCGGCCCTCACGGCCTCGCGCGCCCGTGCCACGACCGTGGCCGTCGTCGTCTGGCTGGTGCTGGTCGCCCTCGGCACGCTCGGCATCCTGATCGCGTTCATCCGCTGGGGCGCGCCGGCCTGGGCCCTCTCCGCGTGGACGTTCGTGAACCCCATCGAGGCGTTCCGGCTCGGGGTCGTGAGCGCGCTCGATCCCGACCTCAGCCTTCTGGGGCCGGTGGGGGCACGCATCGTCGACCGCGTGGGGCCGTATGGGACGAATGCGCTCGCGGCGCTCAGCCTGGCCCTGTGGGCCCTGGTACCGGGACTCGCGGGGCTGGCGGTCTTCTCCCGCCCCAAGTAGCGGCGCTCAGCCGCCGATGCGGCCGAGCACGAAGGCGGCAACCAGACCGGCGTAGATTCCGAGGATGTAGCCCGCGACGGCCATGAGCAGCCCAACGGGGGCCATGGCCGGATGGTACACGCCGGCCACCACCGGCGCCGACGCGGGCCCACCGATGTTCGCCATGCTCCCCGTCGCGAAGAAGAAGAGCGGCGCTCGTACCAGCCGCGCGGCAATCAGCAGGATCGCCGCGTGCACCGCAATCCACACGACCCCGGCCGCCAGAAACGCCGGCGCCTGCAGCACGGCGCGCAGGTCGGCCTTCGCCCCGATGGCCGCGATGAGGAGATACAGCGCGACGTAGCCGAGGCGCGACGCGCCCCATTCCTCCATGCGGCTGACCGGTGTGAACGAGAGGGCGAGCCCCGCGGTGACGACGAGCAGCACCCCCCACGTGGTGGCACTGATGATCTTGGGGTCGCCCAGCTCTGGCAGCCAGTTGCCCACGGCCACGGCGAGCCCCGCGGCCGCAAACCCCGCCCCGATAATCACGCCAGCGTACCGCAGATCGAGTGGATGGCGGCGCGACTCGAGCTCCGCAAGGCGGCGGTTGGCCTCGGCGACGACTTCCGTTCGCGCCCGCATCCGTCGGTCGAACCGCTGCTGCCAGGCGCTGAGAAACAGCAGGATGGCCATCCACCCGTAGCCGACGACTGTATCGACGACAATGATCGGCCCCAGCAGACTGTCCGGGGTTCCCACGCTCTCGGCGATGGCCACCATATTCAGCGTGCCGCCGATCCAGCTCCCGGAGAGCGCAGCGAATCCCTTCCACGCCTCCGGGGGCAGCATCGGGCCGAACAGGAGCAGCGCGATCGGACCGCCGATCAGAATGCCGAGCGTGCCGGAGACCATCATGAACAGCGCCAGCGGCCCGAGCCGCAGGATGCTCCGCACGTCCACCGAGATCATCAGCAGGAACAGCGCCGTGGGCAGCAGGTAGCGCGTGATCCAGTCATATGCCACGGAGGCCGGCGGCGTGATCCCGAACGCGGTGGACAGCGTCGGCAGGAAGTACGCGTAGATGACCGGGGGTGTGACGTCAAAGAACTTCTTGAGCCGCGGCACGCCGCTGAGCCAGAAGATGACCGCGAGCACGCCCGCCAGGTACGCGGCAATGGCATTCGGATCGGAGATCAGCGCGTCAGCCGTAGAAGTCATGCGGATCCGGGGAGCGAATGAGGATGGCGGCGCCGGCCCGCGCGGGGGCGGGCCAATCGAGCCCGTAATCTCCGTCGTCATCGTCGATCGGGCAACCGGCGGCGGGCTTCCACGCACGTCGCCCACTCGGCATCTTTGCCGCATGGCGATTGCCCGCCGCCTTCTCCTGTGGGGCTCCCGCAACCGGTGGCTCGAGTCGCAAATGCGTCGGCGCGCGTTTGCCCGGCGCGCCGTGCGCCGCTTCCTGCCCGGCGAGACCCTTGTCGACGCGCTCACCGCGGCCCAGACCCTCGCCACCCGCGGGTTCGGCACCGTGCTCACCCAGTTGGGAGAGAACCTCGCGAGCGATGCCGAGGCCGACGGGGTGCGGGACCACTACCGCGAGGTCCTCGCCGCGATCGAGCGCCGGGACCTGCCGGCGGTCATCTCCGTCAAGCCGACACAGCTCGGGTTGGACCATGATGTCGACGCCTGTGCCGCCCGGGTGCGAGCCCTCGCCGAACGGGCGGCGACCCGGACACAGCGCGTTTGGATCGACATGGAGGACTCGACGTACGTAGACGCGACCCTGGCGCTGTTTCGGCAGGTGCACGCGACCCGGACGAACCTCGGCTTGTGTCTCCAGGCCTATCTGCGCCGCACGGCGGCGGACCTCGAAGCCCTCCTGCCCCTCAACCCGGCGATTCGCCTGGTGAAGGGGGCATACGCCGAGCCGCCCGACCGTGCGTTCCCGCGCAAGGCCGACGTCGATGCCAACTTCGCGGCGCTGGCGCGAACGCTCATGGCGCACGCCGCGCAGACCGGCGCCCCGGCCCCGGTGCTGGGCACCCACGACATCGGGTTGGTGCGCAGGCTGCAGCAGGCCGCGGCCGACGCCGGGCTGGACCGGCGCGCGTGCGAGGTGCATATGCTCTATGGCATCCGGACCGCCGAACAGGAACAGTTGCGGCGGGACGGGTTTGCCGTCGGCGTCCTGATCAGCTACGGCGCGGCCTGGTTCCGCTGGTACATGCGCCGCCTGGCCGAACGGCCGGCGAACGTCTGGTTCGTGATGCGGAGTGTCGTGCGGTAGGCGGCTACGGCACCGGGTTCCACTTGGTCGTGAAATCGGCGCGATACTCCGTCGGCATGAAGCGTCCGGCCGTGTCGCGGACGGCTCGGGAAACCGTGACGGTGTAGCTCACGGCGAACTCCAGCAGGGCCCGCGGCGTCAACACGGCCACATCGCCCTCGACCATGAGATCCGTCGCCACGGCCGTCGCACCCTGCCAGAGCACGAACGTGTCGGCGTTGACGCTGCTGGGATCCACCGGCTCCGAGAACTGCACGGTCACGGTGGCAGCCCGCGCCACCCCGGTCGCCCCGTCGGCGGGCGCCGACCAGGCCACCGCCAGCTGCCCCACGGACGGGACCGGCTCCGGCCCCGGGTCGGGTCCCGGCTCGCCCGGGGCGCGTTCTCCACACCCGCCGGTCGCGACCACCAGCACGGCCAGCGGCAGGACGACACGGAGAGGCTGCATGGGTCTAGAATGCGCGGTCGTCAGCGGCCCGGCAAGGGCGGACGGGCGGCGGCAGGCGGCGGCGGCGCCTCGGTGGTGAACGACCACGACGTGTCGGCTACGAGCTGATTGCCCGCCGGATCCCGGATGCCGCGGGTGAGCGTCGCGGAGTAGACGGAGAGCGAGTCCAGCGGCACATCCGGCACGAAGCTGGCCACGGAATCCGCCACGACGTAGCTCCCCGCCACGGGGGTGAACTGCGTGGTCAGGAAGAACGACGCCTGGGCGACCGTCGCCGGATTGACGGATTCCGAGAACGCCACCGTCACGAGCGCGTCCTGCCGCACGCCGTTCGCTCCGGGCGCAGGGCTCAGCGACACGACTCGCGGCGGCAGCGTGTCCGCCGGTCCCGGCGGCGGACCCGACCCCTCGTCTCCACAGGCGATAGGAGCGAGCGAGGCTACCAGCAGAGCGAATCGCAGAGTATTCTGCATGACCGCTAAGATAGCCGGCACGCCCGGGCGCCGCGCAGCGCGAACGTGCGCTGGGTCACGGGAGTGTGGAGCGAGCGGCGCCCATATTGGACGCTCAGTGCCGCCACGGCCGTGAGGAGTGCCACCCGGACCTGCCGATGATTGACGAAACGCCCCTTCCATCCTGGCCCGCCCGGCGCCGGCAACCGGAGACCCTGCGCCTGCGGGCCGTGATGCCGGGGCTCAGCGTGACGGACCTCGACCGGAGCCTCGCGTGGTATCGTGACATCCTCGGCTTCGTCGTGAGCGAGGAGGCGCGGCGCGGCGACGAGATCGTCGCCGTGCAGCTCAAGGCGGGCAAGGTGCGCCTTCTTCTCGAGCAGGATCCGGATCCCGACCGCCGGCGCCCCCGCGGCGAGGGCGTCCGCCTCTATCTTGCGACGCGGCAGCAGGTAGACCGGCTGGCCGTGGCGATTCAACAGCGCGGGGGGCAGATCGAGCAGGCGCCCGCCGAGTCGCACGAGGGCCGCGATTTCTCGCTGGTCGACCCTGACGGCTACCGCATCACGATCTTCTGGCGCCCGGAGTCGTGACGCTCTACGCCGGCACGAGCGGCTTCGCGTACAAGGCGTGGAAGGGCACCTTCTACCCGGCTGATCTGCCCGATGACGCGATGCTGGGGCATTACGCCGGCCGACTCCCCGCCGTCGAGATCAACAACACCTTCTATCGGATGCCACGAGAATCGATGGTCCTCTCGTGGGCCGATCAGGTGCCGGACGGGTTCCGGTTCGTCCTGAAGGCGTCGCGGAAGATCACTCACTTCGGGCGACTGAAGAACGTGCGCAGCGAGCTCGAGTACTTCGTGCGCGCGTCCTCGGCCCTGGGAGCCAAGCGCGGGCCGTCGCTGTTCCAACTCCCCCCCAACATGAAGCAGGACCTCCCGCGGCTCACCGACTTCCTCGCGCTCCTGCCGAACGGCTGGCCGGCCGCCTTCGAGTTCCGGCACGCGTCGTGGTTTGCCGACGACGTCTACGCGGCGCTCCGCGCCAAGAACGCCGCCCTGTGCATCGCCGACGTGGACGAGGACGCTACGGCCACCCCGTTCACGCCGACCGCCGACTGGGGGTACCTGCGCCTGCGGCGCGACAGCTACACCGCCGACGAGCTGACGGC
Source organism: Gemmatimonadales bacterium (assembly GCA_041580775.1). GTDB lineage: Bacteria > Gemmatimonadota > Gemmatimonadetes > Gemmatimonadales > GWC2-71-9 > JAOTWJ01. Next base: position 16,561 of record JBFGDF010000010.1, on the reverse strand, counting down.
TTGGCTGCATCGCATCCGCGAGGCGGCCTGGGGGGATACCTACGTGTTCTTCAAGCACGAGGATGCCGGCGTCGGCGCGCAGCTCGCGGGAACTCTGTTGAAGCTCGCCGCGCCGGGCACGGAACTCCGGTAGTCCTCAGGGCCGGTGTCCCACGGTCGCGCGCGCCCACGCCACCATCGCATCCCCGAGTTCGGCGAGCACGTCCGCCGCAGTCCGCCCGGAGCGCTGCAGCACCGTGAACGAGTGATCGGCCCCCTCGATCTCCCGCAGCGTCGCCTTGCCAAGCCCTCGACACACGTCCCGGATCAGTTTCTGCTGGGCGAGCGCATCGCGCGTCCCCTGAAGAAACAGCATCGGGACGGTCACGTCGCCGAGGTGGGCGGCGCGCGCCGTGGACGCGCGCCCGGCCGCGTGGAGCGGAAACCCCAGAAACACGAGGCCGCTGGCGCCCGGAAGCGGCGCTTTGGCCGCCGCCTGCGACGTCATGCGCCCGCCGAAGGACTTCCCCCCGGCCAGGAGGGGGAGATCCATCGTCCGCTGCACCTCCTGGACGACCGCCCGCACGACCGCCTCGGCGACGGGCGCGGGATCCGGGCGCCGGGATGCCCGCTCCATGTACGGGAACTGGTAGCGCACGGTCGCGACGCCCCGCTCGGCGAGCACCTGCGCGACCGCCTCGAGAAACGGGTGCCGCATGCCGGCCCCCGCTCCATGCGCCAGCACGTAGACGACCCAGGCCGCGTCCGGCCGCACGAGCACGCCGGACACCCGGTCGTGCGGCGTCGGGAAGGCGAGGTCCTGCCCGTTCACCCGCCCTCGCGGCCAAACCGATCCTGCAGTTTCCCCAGCACCTGCGCGAGATCCGGGCGGGCGGCAAGCACCACCTCGAGCGGATCGCCCTCAAGGTGGGCCACGCGCTCGGGCACCGTGCGGATCGTGAAATCCCGGATCCGCAGATCCGGGCCGACCTCCTCCCACCCTAGGGGCGTCGAGACGGGGGCGCCGGGAAGCGGACGCACGCAGAAGGGCGCCACCAGCAGCTTGCCGCGCCCGTTCTGGAGGTAATCCACGTACACCTTGCCCTCGCGCTGCTGGGGCAGTCGCCGCACGGTCGCAATCTCGGGAAGTTGCGCCACGAGCACGACGGCCAGCAGTTCCGCCAGCTGGCGCGCCTGGACGTGGGTGCACTGGCGGCCGAGCGGCAACATGAGGTGGAGGCCGCTCGACCCGCTGGTCTTCACGGCGCAGGGCAGCATGATGCCGGCGCACAGATCCCGCGCCGCCCGCGCGATCTCGACGACGTGCGCAAAGGGTGCGTCGCCGGGATCGAGATCGATGATCGACCAGTCGGGCTGCTCGAGCGTCGCCACGCGACTCGCCCAGACGTGGATGGGGATCGTCCCCAGGTTCGCGATGTACACGAGCTGATCGGCCTCGTCCACCACGAAGTAGCGGATCTCGCGCTCGGCGTCGTCGCTGTAGACCGTCTCCGTCCGGACCCACTCGGGGGCATACCCGGGGGCGTCCTTCTGGAAGAACGACTTCCCGTCGATCCCGTCCGGGTAGCGCGTCATCACGAGCGGGCGGTCCGCCAGGTACCGGAGCATCCACGGCGCAATCGTACGGTAGTACTGCACGAGATCGCCCTTGGTGTAGCCCTCGGCCGGCCAGAAGATCTTGTCGAGGTTCGTCAACTGGGGTGGCGCATGGGACACGGTCCGCGCCGATCCGGCGGCCACACCCCGCAGCCCGCCCTCCACCGCACTCTCCCCGCTCCGCAGCATGCAGTCTTCCGGTGGCTTGTCGTCGCGGAACCGCAGGAAGACGGGCTGGCGCAGCAGCCCCTCTTCGGTGAGCTCCTTGTAGCGCACTTCGCACACGAGCGCGGGCGTGACCCACGCGTGCTCGGCGCCGGCCGGGGCGCCGCGGCACGGAGCGTCGTCCCGTCGAACCGTGTCGAGCGCCTCGCGAATCTCCGACAGCTCCTCGCTGCGGAACCCGGTCCCGACCCGCCCCACGTAGATCAGCCCCTCGTCGTCATAGGCGCCGAGATGCAGGGCCCCGAAGCCGTCCCGCGAGCCCTTGGGGGCGGTGTAGCCCACCACCACGAAGTCGTCCGTGCGATCGGCCCGGACCTTGAGCCATTGCGCGGAGCGGCCGCCGCGATACGGCGCGTCCCCCCGCTTGGCCACCATCCCCTCGAGTCCCAGCGCCACGACCTGCTCGTAGAACGCCTCGCCCCGTTCGTCCACGTGGTCGGCGTAGCGCAGCGGCCCCACCGCCGGCAGCAGGTCGCGCAGGATGGTCTTGCGCTCCGCCAGGGGCAGCTCGCGCAGATCCCACGCCTCGAAGACCGGCAGATCGAACACGTACAGCGTCGCGGGCATCTCCACGGCGGCGCGGCGCACGTCCGGGCCCCGCGTGAGCCGCGCGCGCTTCTGGAGCCGCTGGAAGCTCGGCAACCCGGACCCATCGTGCACCACGACCTCGCCGTCGAGCACGACACCCGCGTACGGGAGCCCGCGCAGCGCGCGCGTCAGCTCCGGGAACCCAGCCGCGAGGTCGTTGCCGTTCCGCGTCAGCAGCCTGGGCGTACTGGTCCCGCCGACGGCCAACAGGCGGTACCCGTCATACTTGATCTCGAAGACCCAGCCTTCTTTGGAGAAGGGGCCCTCACGCGTCTCCGCCAGCATCGGCTCGAGCGTTTCCGGCGGCGGCGCGGTCCGCGGCACCCCCAGCGCCTCGAGCCTGGCCCGGACGTCCGCCGCCCGGTCGCGGCCGGCGCGCAGTTCCTCGACCGTGAGTCCCGAGAAGACCGACGACTCCTCGAAGTCGTCGCCGGGGTCCCGCACGAGCCCGTCACGCTCCTTGATGAGGAGCCACTCCCGCTCGGCCTTCTTGATCTTCACGAGGGTCCACCGCCCTCGGAGCTTGTAGCCCCGCAGCTCGAACAGCAGCTTCCCCTTCTCCAACCCCGCGATGGGATCCTCGAGCGGCACCCACTCGCCCCGATCCCACACGATCACGGCGCCGGCACCGTAGTTGCCCTCCGGGATGATCCCCTCGAAATCGGCGTATTCCAGCGGGTGGTCTTCGACGTGGACGGCGAGCCGCTTGTCCTGCGGGTTGGCGGACGGGCCCTTGGGCACTGCCCAGGAGCGCAGTACGCCTTCCATCTGCAGGCGGAGATCCCAGTGCAGATGCGACGCCGCGTGCTTGTGCATGACGAAGAGACGCGCCTCCGCCGCGCCCCCCACCGCCCCGCCCGGCTCGGGGGTAACCCCAAGCGAACGTTTTGTGCGGTAAGCACTTAGCAGGTCCTTCGGCCGATCACCCGTTGCGCCCATAGCTCGGAAATCCTATAGTAGCGGCCTTATGGCCGCACGTCCGATCAGTTCCGCCACCCTGTCCTTCGGGCTCGTCTCGGTGCCCATCCAGCTGTTTTCCTCGTCCGAATCCAAGGCGTCGATCAGCTTCAACTGGCTGCACAAGGAGTGCGGCTCGCGCCTGCGCCAGCAGTACGTGTGCAAGCAGGACGACAAGGTGGTCGAGCGCGACGACATGGTGAAGGGGTACGAGTTCGCGAAGAACCAGTACGTCGTCTTCACGCCAGACGAGTTGAAAGCGCTCGAGGAGCAGACCAAAGAATCGATCGACATTACTGAATTCGTGCCGGCGGACCAGGTCGACCGCATCTACGTGAACAAGGTGTACTATCTCGGTCCGGACAAGGGCGGCGCGCGGGCGTATCGGTTGCTGAGCGCGGCCCTTCGCCAGACCGGCCTGTCGGCGCTCGCCCGCTACTCCGCCCGCGGCAAGCAGTACCTCGTGCTGGTCCGGCCCGAAGGCGAGGGCTTGGCCATGGAGCAGTTGTACTACAGCGAGGAGATTCGGTCCTTCGGAGAGGTCGCGGTGGGCGACGCGGAGGTGAAGCCGGAGGAGCTCAAGCTGGCGGTGCAGCTCATCGAACAGGCGGCGTCCGAGGCCTTCACGCCTCAGAAATACGAAGACGAAGTGCGCAAGCGGGTTCTGGCGCAGATCGAGCGCAAAGTCGAGGGCAAGGAGATCACGGCGGCGCCGGAGGAAGAGCCGCAGGCGCAGATCATCGACCTCATGGACGCGCTGAAACAGAGCCTGGCGCGGGCCGACACCGGAAAAAAAAAGCCCGCCACGGCGGCGAAGACGAAAAGAAGCTCGCCTAGGCGGAAAGCCGCGGGAGGCAGCGGCTAGCTCGAGGGTCTGCAATGCTGGGGTTCGGCACGGCCGACGTCGCCAACCTGCTGGGCATGTCCCCCCCGCGAGTCCGGGCGTTCGTGCGCTCGGGCTTTTTACATCCCGGCCGCGGCCCGCGGGGAGAGTACCGCTTTTCCTTCCAGGATCTGGTGCTGTTGCGCACCGCGAGGGCACTTGCCCAGGCACGGATCCCGGCCGCACGCGTGCATCGCGCGTTACGCTCGCTGCGCCGTCAACTACCCGCCGACCGCCCGCTCAGTGAGTTGCGCATCACCGCCGACGGCGATCGGGTGGTGGTGCGCGACGGGGACACGGCCTGGCTTCCCGAGTCGGGGCAGCTGACGCTCGATTTCGCGGTCTCGGACCTCGCCACCCAGATCGCCCCGCTGGCGCGGCAGCGTGCTCGCTCGACGGGCCGGCGGGAGGAACCGTTCGATGCCGAGGACTGGTTCGATTTCGGGCTGGAACTCGAGACGTCGGCCCCGCGCGAGGCGGAGGAGGCGTATCGCCGGTGCCTGGCGCTGACCCCCGACAACGCCGAGGCGCTCGTCAACCTCGGGCGGTTGGTGCAGACGCAGGGTCGCGTGCACGAGGCGGAGGACTGCTACCGGCGGGCCCGCACGGCCCGTCCCGATCTCGCGGTGGCCGCCTTCAACCTGGGCACGGCGCTCGACGAACAGCAGCGGCGTCTGGAAGCCGCGGATGCGTATCGCACCGCGGTGGAACTGGAGCCCGACTTCCCCGACGCGCATTTCAATCTGGCAGGTCTGTACGACCAACTGGGCAACACGGTCGCGGCCTACCGCCATCTCCGCCGCTACCGGCAACTGACGGGCCGGTCCCGCCGCTGACGGCGCGAGCCGCGCCCGGACGCTACTCCAGCCCGGACGGCAGGCGCGGCGATCCGATCAACTCGCCGAAGACCTGCCACCGCCGCTTGGGGTCGTCCCCGGCATGGCGCTCCACGTAGCGCGCGACCAGGTCCTGGCCGAGGTTGTAGTTGATGACGTAGCTCCGATACCGGTCGATGAAGCGCAGCCGCTGCGCGGCGCGTGGTGGATCCATCAAGCCGTAGGTGACGAGCCACTCCTGTGCCTCGTCGCCGGTGATGGCGCCGTCGAGGTAGCGCCGCGCGGCTTCATTGCCCGCGTAGGACAGCTCATCCACCAGGGTCCGGACCTGGGTGTAGCGCTCGGCCTCCGCCGGGTCCAGCCCGGCGAGCGGGAACAGCACGTCCCGCTCGAAGGCAACCCGCTCGCTCCCCGGAAACGCGATCGAGATGCCGTAGTTGGCACTGCCTTCGGCAATCAGGGATTGGGGACTGAACAGCGGATAGACCGAGAACTCGACCCACCCGCGCTCCCGCACGAGGTGCCGTTCGAGGAGCGCGTTGTAGACGTGGTGCCCGGGGTAGCCCTCGTGACACGCGAGATCCACCGCTCGGTCCACGTGGATCGGCAGATCGGTGTTCACCTGGATGACACTGCGAAAGTCGCCCTGATACCAGTTGTAGGCACTCCAGGGCTGCCCGGTCACGTATTCGACGGAGAACCGTTCCCCTGCCGGCAAGGTGAGGTGGGCGCGCGTACGCTCCCGGCATTCGGCGATGGCCCGCGTGAAGACCGTGTCGACGCGCGAGGGCGGGACGACGAACCCGCGTCGGTAGCGCTCATACCGGGCCGCGACGGGGCCGGGCCCGGGCAGCAGCGCGCTCAACCGACTCAGCACGGCTTGGAAGCGCTCCGCCGGCACGTGCGGCGCCACCGCATCGTACAGCACCAGCGACTCGTCGTCGAACAGGAAGGTGCGTCCCAGCAGCATGGCGATCCGGGCCCGCACCGCCCCGACCTGATGGCGGAGGTAGTCGTGGCGCATCGCCGGCCACTGCTCCTCCGGCCGCGCCATCTCCGCGAGGTGCGCCAGGAGCACGTCGGCACGCCCATGCAGCGTCTCCAGCGACGCGCTGTCGGCGCGGGCGGCGTCGTGCCACGCCGGCGGGCCGTAGTACGCATCGACGAGGTCGGGGTCGTGCTCGCCCACCGCGAGTACGAGGTGGACGTAGGCACGGGCGACGTCGTCCGCGGCGTTGTCGCGCACACAGGCGGCAACGGCGAGACCGATGGCCAGTCCTGCCAGCCGCACGCGCAGGCGTCGAGGAGTCATGCGGCCAATCTACGGTCCGGGCGCCCCGCCGGCCATGTGTGTTTCAGGGTATTTTCAGCCCCTCTTTATGCGGTGTGGGGTATGAAGCAGCAGGCACCGTTCCGGAGGGTCGCATGCCGATCCGCAAGCTGAAGCAGTTTCTCGACGAGCACGGCGTCCGCTACGTCACCGTCCGACACTCGCCGGCCTTCACCGCGCAGGAGGTCGCCGCCAGCGCGCACATCTCGGGCTACGAGATGGCCAAGACGGTGATCGTGAAGGTGAACGGGCAGATGGCCATGGCGGTGCTGCCGGCCCCGATGCACGTCGACCTGCCGCACCTCAAGGAGTTGATCGGGGCGGACAAAGTCGAGCTCGCCCACGAATCGGAGTTCAAGGAACGCTTCGCGGAAAGTGAGCTCGGGGCGATGCCCCCGTTCGGCAACCTGTACGGCATGGATGTGTACGTGGCCGACCGGCTGGCCGACGACGAGTACATCGCCTTCAATGCGGGCACCCACACCGAGCTCATCCGGCTGCGGTACCGCGAGTTCGAGCAGCTGGTCCGGCCCCGCGTGCTGGCCTTCGCCCAGTAGCGTCTCAGCGAAGGTCGGTGGCGGCGAAGCGCAGGCCGACCGCACCGCTCTCACGATCCGTGTCGGGACCGAGATCGCGGAAGCGCGCGGACCGGCCCTGCGGATCGATCACCGTAACGGTGGAGTTCCGGAACAGCTGGTAGTACCCGATGAACTCGCGGGTCGCCCCGGGCGGCACGGTGCACCCGCAGTCGACGGCTCCCTGCAGCCCGTCGTTGACGACGACGCGCAGCGCGACCCCGGTGGCGTTCGTGATGAGGGGGGCGAAGTACGCCTCGTCCCCGCGGGACGCACGCGCCGCACGCTCGATCCGCCCGCGTGGGCGCGCGAGGTTGATCGTGCCCGACAACTCCGCGCCCCGGAGTTCTCCGTCCGTGCCCGGCGGCCGCACGAGGGTCCACGTCGCCACGAAGGGGCGGCGGCGCGGCAGCCGGACCGCCAGGCGCGCGCCCGGGGGCAGCACGCGCTCACGGCCGGCGGACGTAAGGCGCACCGGGGTCACCAGTCGATTCTCGAACGCCAGCACCGGGCGGGTCACCCACCACGCGACGACCGCGATGGCCACGGCGCCGAGGGCCAGCGCCACCCACCATCGCGCCCGCCGCCGGGGCGCGGCGACGGGTGCCCCGGCGCTGCGCCGCTCGCCGCTGGGGACGATCTCGGTCCTGGCCTCGGTGCTCACCCCCGCGATCACCAGGTCCTCGGAGGGCGCCGGGCTCGGTCCCGATGCGCGGCCGACCGCCAGTGCGTCGAGCACCATCGCGGCCGACTGGTAGCGGTCGTTCGGCTTCTTCGCCAGGCACCGTGTGATCACGCGCGACAGCCATGGCGGAATGCGGGCGTTCACTTCGGCGGGAATCGGCGGCGGCTCCGCCAGGTGCTTCCCCACGATCTCCTGCGACGACTCCCCGTCGAAGGGCGGCGCGCCGGTGACCATCTGGAACAGGACGGCGCCGAACGCATACAGGTCGGACCGGGCATCCAGATCGCCCTGCCCAAGCGCCTGCTCCGGACTCATGTAGTGCGGCGTGCCGACCACGAACCCCGTTTGCGTCAGTCCGGCTTCGGCATCGAGACGCTTGGCAATCCCGAAGTCCACCAGCAGCGGCCGACCACTCGCCGCGTCCAGCAGGATGTTGTCCGGCTTGATGTCGCGGTGAATCAGCCCCTGGGCGTGCGCGTGCTCGAGCGCCTGGAGCACCGGCACGGCGATGCCCAGCGCCCGTTCGGGTGCGAGGGCGCCCGAGCCTCGGAGCAGATCGCCCAGTGACCGCCCTTCGACATAGGGCATGGCATAATAGACGAGCCCCTCACCCTCACCCACGAAGTGGATCGGGAGAATGTGCGGGTGCTGCAGACGAGCGATCGCGCGGGTCTCGTGGCGGAACCGCTGCAGCATCCCCGATGTCCACGCGATGTCGGGCCGAAGCACCTTGACCGCGAGCCGGCGCTCCAGTTCGAGGTCGAACACCTCGTAGACCTCGGCGAACCCCCCGCGCCCCAAGAGGGCTCGCACCTGGTATTTCGCACCGAGCGCGCCCGTAAGCCGCTGGGCGGTCTCGGCGGTCGGAGGAGTGTCGGGCACCCGGGTAATCTAGGACCGGCCGACGCCACGTAAAATGGGCGCCCGGCCCAGAGGCCGGACGCCCGGATCCTCCATGCGGAGGACCGCTCGTCACCGAACGGCGCCACGTGGCCACGCGTGGACCACCGGCCGGCGTATGCACCCCATAATCCCAACCCGGTGTTCGGCCGGGCCCGCCATGCGCGTTTGTGGCTCGCGGGGGAACTCAGGGCCGGCATAGCGTCGGTGACCCTGATTCGGTCCGCGGCCCGGGGGCAACCCCAGCGTAGGTCCGGCGGCATGAAGGAGGGATGAAGTGCGCGTGAGCGCCGGGCTCAGCTCGAGGGGGCCCCCTCCGGCTGCGGTACCTCGATCGGGGCCGGCCGCACGGCCGGGAGGTCCATCTCGTCCAGGAAGCGGTTCCCACCGGTATCGCGGCCTTGCCGCCGGTCCGCCCGCGTGAGCACGAGCCGGTCGCGGGCGCGCGTCATCCCCACATAGAGCAGGCGCCGCGCTTCGTCGATCTCGGGGGTCCGGTTTTCGATGGTCTGGTAGTACCCGGGCAGTTGGTAGTCCTCGGCCCCCACGACATAGACCCGGGAGAACTCGAGACCCTTGGTCGCGTGGAGCGTCAACAGATTCACGCGGTGCGCGTCCACGTCGACCCCGTCCGACGTGGACAGGGCCACGCGCTCCAGAAACCGGTCGACGCTTTCCGCCGTGGCGGACGCGTCACTCGCCTCGACGAGCCGCATGAGCCGAGCGTACGCCTCGGGATACCGGTCCGCAGCCGCGCGGTCCGCGCGCAGTCGCTCCATCAGGGAGCGGCCGCCGAGGCGCTCAATCACGACGTCGAGCCCGGGGAGATCGGCCGCGCCGAGGCGTCGCCGCTCTCCGTCGTAGAACTCGAGGCACTCCGAATAGCGCCCCAGCGCAAACGCGCGGGAGACCGCGCGGAACAGCTCCGTCTCGTCGCCATCCGCCAGCCGCTGCAACGCCAGCCCCAGGCCCACGAAGTCGAGCAGGTGCACCAGAGCGGCCTTGCGCGCTCGCGCCAGCTGGAGCTTCCCCAGCTGGCTGAACACCGCTGCGAGCGTGCTGGCATCGTCGAGCGCGTGGTGGGCCCGGCCGGGCGCGACGCCGAACCGTGCCGCGAGGTCCTGGAGGCGAGCCCCGCTGCGGAACAGTGCCCGGGCGAGCACCAGCGAGTCGAAGAACACGAGCTGGTCCGCGCCACCGAGGGGGGCCGCGAGCCTCCGGAGCACCGGGACATCGAACCCCAGCCCGTTGTGGGCCACGAGGAGATCGTCGTCCACGAACTCGCGGAAGGCCGGCCAGACGACTTCGAACGGCGGCGCCTCGACCAGGGCCGCGTCGGTGTAGCCATGCACGGCCGTCGCCCCGGCCGAGACCCGACCCCGCGGCCGGACCAGGCGATGAAACTGCTCCACCACCTGCCCATCGCGCACCCGCACCGCTCCAATCTCGACGATCTCGCACGTGGCGACGTCCGGCGCCGTGGTCTCGAGATCGAAGGCCACGAAGTCGCGGAACTCGGGCGCCAGCGTGCGACTGTGCACCAACTGCAGCGCTTTGAATACCGTGAGCGGATCGGCATCGACGGCCACGTCTCCATCCCGGGGCTCGGTCTCGTCCTGATAGACCGCCAGCGTCACGCCGGCCTCCAGGAGCAGCCCGCGCAGCGCAATGCGCTCAGGACCCGCCGCGGTCACCACGGCACGTCCACGGCCGTGCAGCACGCCAGCCAGTCGATCCGCGAGTGCCACGACATCGGGCCGGACGGCGGGATCCGTCAGCTCCTCGTGCCGGTCCTCCAGCACATTCGTGTATGGCCCCACGCGCTGGCCCAGCAGGTCCTCCACGAGACCGGCGAGCGAGTGCTGGCGGCGGTAGGTCGCCGCGAGATTCTCCAGGTGATAGAGAAACCGCCAGGCCTTCTTCGCGTCGGGCGATCCCGCCGGCCGGGCACGGGCAAAGACCCGCAGCGCGTCGACCAACGGCAGCTCGCGTCCCGCGAGACGAGCCTGGTCGATGAGGGCGGTAGGCAGCACCACGCCGGCAAACGCCTCGACCAGCAGCGGGTCGTCGGGAAACCGCATGACCCGCAGGGCCGCGACGACGAAGGCCGCGACCGGATCGTCCTGCAGCGCCCGGCCGCGCGCGAGCCGGCAGGGAATCCCCGCCCGCACCAGCGCCCCTTCGAGCAGGGCTCCCAGCTGGTGCCGCCGGTAGAGGATCGCGCAGTCACCCCAGGCCACCCCACTGGCCTGCCGGTCGGCCTCGAGATCCGCCACGAGAAACGCCGTTTCGGCGTCGTCATCCGGAAACGCGTATGCCACGACGTCGTACGGCGACTCGCGGTCGGCCACGAGCCGCTTGTCGAACAGTCCGGGCTGGCGTTCGATGAGTCGGCGCGCGCGTTCGAAGATCGGGCGGGCGCACCGCCGATTGCGGTCCAGCACGATGGGGACGGCGATCCCGTGGTCGTCGGCAAACTGCCGCAGAACCGACGGATCCGCCCCGCGCCAGGAGAAGATGGACTGCTCATCGTCCCCGACGGCGAAAACCCGGGCGTGGGGCGCCAACAGCCCGATCAGCCGATACTGGGCGGGGTCGAGGTCCTGAAACTCGTCCACCAGCACATGGTCCCAGCGGGCCGCGAGCGTTTGGGCCACGTCCGGATGGCGCTCGAGCAGGCGCACGGTTTCCGCGATCAGGTCGTCGAAGTCGATCATGGACCGCCGCCGCAGCTGCTCGAGGTACCGTCGGAACAGGTCCTCATCCGTCGGCGACAGGGCGGCGCCCTGCAGGCGACGGCGGGCGAAGGCGTTCAGCAGGAACCCCCACCGAACGCGGCGGACGCCGAGGCGGCGGAGCACGAGCTGCTGGTAGGTGTCGTCGGCGATGCCGAAGCCCCGCCGGATCCCGATCGGCTCCCCGTGCGCGCGCAGGACCTCGGCGCAGAGGGCGTGCAGCGTGCCGCCGGTGAGTCGAGCGGCGGCCTCGCCGAGTGTCTCGGCGAGCCGACTGCGGATCTCCTCCGCGGCCTTGTTGGTGAAGGTCACCGCACAGATGCGCTCGGGCGGGATGGCGAGCTGGGTAACGAGGTACCGCACGCGCCCGATGAGGCAGAAGGTCTTCCCCGCCCCGGGCCCCGCGACCACGAGCACGGGACCGGGTGGGGCCTCAATGGCCGCCCGTTGTGCCTCGGTCGGCGTCATGCCGACTCCGCCGTCCGTCCCGCGGGTCACTGGGTGTCGGGCCGAGTCGGACGACGGCCGAGGTACTTCTCCTGCAACAGGCGGAGGGAGCGCCGCGTCGCCTCGAGTTCGCGCCGCAGGGCGTCGTCGTGCAGCGAGCGCGCCAGGGTGCCATCCCCGCGATCGACCCGTTCCCGCAGCACCGCGACCCGCTCCTGGATTGCCGCCAGTCCGCCCGCGAGATCCTGCGCGCTGGCCCCGAGGTGCGCGAGGCGGGTCGAGTCCACGCCGGCGAGGCTCCCAACCAGCGAATCGAGGCGGGCGAACAGGGCATCGGTGCTCGCGAGCGCGGCAGTCGTCGCCGCCGCCGCCGAGTCGGCCGGCGCCTGCGCCAGGGCCGCCATGGCGCGCCGCGTCGCGGCCTGCGCCGCCGCCACGTCCCGTTGCAGATCGGCGCGGGCGAACACGCTCGCCGCGAGCGCCACCCGCTCGGCCTCGGCGCGGAGCGCCGGCATGGCAGCCGACGACGCCGGCGCCGACCCCACCAGCACCACGTCCCCGAGGAAGTCGTCCGCGACCCCGGGAGAAAAGCTCACGGCGTTCCCCCCAACCAGGTTCAGGGCGACGATTTCGGCATGGGCGTCGCGCCGTGGCCTGGCCGAAGGATCCACCCGCAGCCCGACGAGCACCCGACCGGGCCCAAGCAGCTCGACCCGATGCACGCGACCCACGGTCACGCCCGCCACCTGCACACGGTCGCCCACCACCAGGCCCCGCACATCGGGAAACTCGACCAGCACCTCCGTCCGCACGACCGGGTGCAGCACTTGCACCCAAAGCACCGCGCTCACCACGACCGCACCCACGAGCACGATGAGCGCGAGGCTACCCGCCTGGCGCTCGTAGGCGTGCGACAGGTCCAGCTCGCTGATGACACGGAAGCTGTCGGTGATGCGCTGGGGGAAGCTGCGCCGGTGCGGCATGAGCGTAAGATCGGATGGGCGCGCCCGCGGCGAAAGCCCGACGGTCAGGCGTGAGCGCCGGCGCGCCACACGTAGCCGCATGCGCGGCACCACCATCGGGCGCCCAGCGCGCGCGGATCGAGCTCGGCCAGGCGCTCCCCGTCCGGTGGCGGGTCTACCGCCAGTACGGCCTCACGTCGCCCGCAGACCGGACACCGCGGAGAACGCTGGGGCGCAGGCTCCTTCGTCATGTCACCGGACTTTCACCAGGAATCCGCCTTCGTCGACGTCGCGTGCCCAGTCGGCAATCTCCCCGGCGAGCGGACCGACCAGCAACCGGCGCACCGCCGGCCGCAGCGCGGGCCGGCGCGCCGAGCCCCTGCCCTTGCCCGTGATGACGTGCACCACCGCACCGGGCCGGCGTCGGCGCCACGTCGCCACGAGCGCTCGTACGGCGCGCTCGGCCTCCACCCGCGTGAACCCGTGCAGATCCAGCGTGTCGGCCGGCGTCACATCGAGCAGCGCATCTGACCACATGGCCCGAAACCTGGGTCGGGAGCGCTGGATTGGGAATGGTCGTGGCCCGGACCACCAAGGACCCATGCCCGATGCTAACTTCTCCGCAGCCAAGGGGGCGGCATGCTGCACCGGGAAGACCGCGGTGAAATCACGATTCTGCGTCTCGATCACGGCAAGGCCCACGCGCTGGACCTCGAGTTGGCCCGCGCGCTCGGCGAGACGATCACCGACCTGGAACAGGATGCGGTGCGGGCGCTCGTGCTCACGGGCACCGGGGAGATCTTCTCGGCCGGCGTGGATCTGCACCGGATGCTCGACGGCGGCGCGCCGTACGCGCGCGCGTTCGTCCCGGCACTGATCGACGCGTTCGCGCGACTGTTCGCCTTCCCGCGCCCCGCCATCGCGGCGGTGAACGGTCATGCGATCGCCGGCGGCTGTGTGCTGGCCGCCGCGTGCGACTACCGCCTCATGGCCGACGGGGACGGCACCATCGGGGTTCCGGAGCTGCGCGTCGGCGTCCCGTTTCCGCTGATCGCCATCGAGATTCTCCGGTTCGCCACCTCGACGGCGCACCTGCAGGAGCTGGTCTATCGCGGCACGACGTACGCGGTGAGCGACGCCTACGAACGGGGCCTGGTGGACGAGATCGTGCCGCGGCAGTCCTTGCTCGAGCGCGCGCTCGAGGTGGCCGATCGCCTGGCATCGGAGCCGGCCGCGCGCTTCCAGATCACGAAACGCCAACTGCGCGGACCCACGATTGCATCCATCGGGCGGCACGCGGAGGAAACGGACGCGGCCGTGGTGGCGGCGTGGGAGCACCCTGCGACCATCGCGGCGATTCGCGCGTACGTGGATACCCTGCGAAGCCGCAGGCGCTGACGATCGCGCTGTCGCAACCCCGCAACGGCTGTCCGTCGCGTCGCGCCCCGTGCGCAACGCGGCACGCCCCGTAACCGATTGTGCCTGCAGGACCTCGCTGACGGCACGACGGTTGCTTTTCTCTCTCGACCGGAAGTACCGGGGTGTGCCGGCCTCCCACGCGGCCCGGAGCCCGACTGTCAGCTCCGCCGGGTGGCACCGGTCGCCCTACGGACCCCGCCCCGCAGGTCTTCGCCGAGCAACATCGCCTCGCGGAGTGCCAAGCGGGCGCGGGGTCCGCCAGTACGCACGCGTCCCGTCGGCGCTCGCCGACGGGACGCGTGGCCGTTCAGCCGCCGCCGTTGCCGCTCAGCGGCGAATGCCGCGCCCCGGCCGCTGGATCCGGCCGGGCTGCGCCCGCTGCCCCGGCTGCCGCATCCCGGGCTGCCGCATGCCCGCCCGCGCCGCGCCAGCCGCCCAACCGCGCATCCACCCCCGTTGCTCGGGCGTGAGGATCGCCTTGGCCTGGGCCGCGGCGCCCACGGCTGCGAGCTGCGCGTCCTGCCGCGCGCGCATCACGGTGCGGGACGCCTCCTGGATCGCTTGGACGTTGGGCGCGTCGGCCGCCCACAGCTCGCGCAGCCGCTCTGCCTGCGCCCGCACCGCGTCCGCACCCGCGTCGCGCGCCTTGCGATTCTCCTGCGCCAGGGCCTCCAGCTTGCTCACCTGGTCCGGCGTGAGCGACAGCCGCTCCCGCATCGCCACGAGCCGCTCGGGCAAGTAGGCACGAACGGGATCGCCCGCCCGATGCTGGCCTACCTGCGGACCGCGCTCAGGCGCATGTAACCGCATGGGCCGCTCCGGTTGCGGCGGCGGCGTTGGCGTTTCCTGCGCCGCCGCGGGCAGACCGAGAACACCAATCATCAGTGACAGCAAGAGCACACGCATGGCACACCCCCAAGTGGTCCTGGACCCCGTCCTTCCTCACAGCAGACGCGGCAGAGGCCCGGACGTTAAGGACACCGTCAGTCGGTCACGCGGCGGTACATGCGGGGGCGCCAGAGGCGCTGCGCCAGGGACCCATCCTCGATGACCACCTCCAGCCGGAGAAACAGCCCACTGTCGGCCAGGAGGTAGCGCTCGACCAGCTTCCCGCCGCCGGGGGGCCGGAACTCGACCTCGAGCTGGCGCCGCTTCCACCGGGCCCGGGTCTCGATCGAGTCCGTGCCGGCCAGGATGGGCGTCGGCGGCCCGTCGGGACGGACGGTGTACGTGAAGCCGTCGGCATTGATGAAGGTGATGGTCGTGTCCGTTTGCTCGATCTGGAACGACGCGACTGCCTGGGCCATGCCCACCAGCCGCCCGATCCGCTCCCGGGCCTTGGCACTCGTGCCCGGTCGCACCAGCGGACGGAGCGGCGGCTCGACCGGGGCGCCGGCCGAGTCCGTGGCTGCGACACTGTCCTGGCCGTCGGGCCGTAGCGCCCACTGCCCCCGCAGATCCGGGGGCCGCTGAGCACTGACCGCCGTGGCCATCACCAGAGCCCCGACACCGAGGCCGACGGAGAGGCGGAACATCGACACGCTCCTTCACGACGACATGCCGTACGATAACGCCTCGCCGTCCGGGACGGTGCCCAGGCCCGAGCTTCGGCGTATGTTACGACATGACCGACGTGCTCGACGTGCTGCAGCGGGCGCTCGGCGATCGCTACGCCTTCGAGCGGCCCATCGGTCGCGGTGGCATGGCGACCGTGTATCTGGCTCGGGACCGGAAGCACGACCGCCAGGTGGCCGTGAAGGTCATGCACCCGCAGCTCGCCGCGTCCCTTGGCTCCCAGCGGTTCCTCCAGGAAATCGCGATCGCGGCGCGCATCGCCCATCCACACATCGTGCCGCTGTTCGACTCCGGGCAATGCGACGGGCTGCTCTACTATGTCATGCCGTACATCGCGGGCGACTCGCTCCGTGGACTGATGCGGCGGGCACCGGCCGATCTCGACACCGCGGTGCGCATCACCCGTCAGGCGGCGGACGCGCTCGACCACGCGCACCAACTGGGCGTCGTGCACCGCGACATCAAGCCGGAGAACATCCTGCTCGCGGGGGATCACGCCTACGTCGCCGACTTCGGCGTGGCCAAGGCGGTGCACGCGGCGGGCGGCCAGGCGCTGACGCGCACCGGGTTCCCGCTCGGCACGCCGGGTTACATGAGTCCCGAGCAGGCGGCAGGGCTGCGCGACCTCGACGCGCGCACCGACGTCTTCGGCCTCGCGTGCGTCTGCTACGAGCTGCTGGTGGGCGAGCCGCCGGGGCTGTGGGTCACCGACGAGGCGGTGCGCGTCGGCCGGTTCCTCGATGCCGAACCCGAGCATCGGCGGGCGCTCGATGGCCTGCCGGGTCGGGTGGAACAGGTCCTGTGTCGGGCACTCGCCTTGCGGCGGGAACACCGATTCGAGACCCCCG